>JANYIY010000168.1 GCA_025358615.1 Gammaproteobacteria bacterium
CGACAGGAAAGCAGATTTGAGCTGGTAGCGGCGCATCTTGACTAAACCTGTATAGGGAACCTCTTTTGCCGTATGATACTTGCGATCGGCAGCAACGGGCGATCAGCAGTGCAAAAGTCGTCGGGCAAGGACTGGGACCGGATTTGGGTCGGGGCCAACATTGCCACCATGGTCGCTGGCGCCGAACCCTATGGCAACATCAAAAACGCGGCGCTGGCCGTCAAAGGCGACCGCATCGCCTGGATAGGCCCCGCGGACGAGGGTAGCCGCGAAGCCACTGCGCATGGCATTCCCATACACGACGCCCAAGGATTATGGCTGACCCCGGGCCTCATCGATTGCCACACGCACTTGGTATACGGCGGCCATCGGGTGGAGGAGTTCGAGAAGCGGCTGTGCGGGGTTTCTTATGAGGACATTGCGCGAGCTGGGGGTGGAATTCAATCGACGGTGCAGGCAACGCGCGCGGCGACGCACCGTGAGCTGGCGGCCTCCGCGACGGTCCGCGCCAGGCAGATCATGGCGGAAGGCGTTACCACCATCGAGGTCAAATCCGGTTACGGACTCGAACTCGCGGCCGAACGCCGCTTGCTCGAAGTAGCGCGCGAGCTGGCCACCGAACTGCCGGTGTCGATCAAGAAAACATTTCTCGGCCTGCACGCGCTGCCACGGGAATTCTCAACCGATCGCCAAGGCTTCGTCGACCAAGTCTGCGGTCCCTGGCTGGAATCGTTGGTGGCGGCTAATCTCGTAGATGCGGTCGACGCCTTTTGCGAGAACATTGCGTTTACCGTGCAAGAAACCGAACAGCTGTTGCGCGCGGCAAAGCAGCTTGGATTGCCTGCTCACGCGCACGTCGGCCAATTGAGCGACATGGGAGGAGCGGAGTTGGCAGCGAAGTGGGGGGCGCTCTCGGCCGATCACCTGGAGTATGTCAGCGCTGCGGCAGCACGTGAATTGGCGGCCGCCGGCACAGTCGCTGTACTGTTGCCGACCGCGTATTTCACGTTACGGCAGACGACCCCGCCGCCGGTGCCGATGTTGCGCGACGCGGGAGTGGCGATGGCGATTGCCACCGACTCCAACCCGGGAAGTTCACCCTGCACTTCGATCTTGCTGGCCCTCAACATGGCGTGCACCTTGTTCGGATTGACGCCGGAGGAGGCGTTGAGCGGTGCCACGCGCAATGCGGCGCGGGCATTGGGCGCAGCCGCAGACATAGGTACGCTCGAGGTCGGCAAGCGAGCGGATCTCGCGTTGTGGCGTATCGAGCGGCCGGCGGAGCTTTGCTATGGCCTGGGGGCGAATCCGTGCGCGGGAGTGGTGTATGGGGGAACGCCAAGACGCGCATCATAGTTCCAGCGGCGAAGCTTGGTTGCCGCCAGGGGATTCGCGTCAGGATGCCGAGGGTTGAGCAGGAAGTTAGATTCTTCAGCCACTACGATCGAGGGCACTTGGGCTATCACAGTTGAGCGGCCCTCGATCCAAGCTGAGCCCCAATTCAGCGATACCAGGGCTGCCGGCAATGCATCCCATCCGATATGGGCTGCCTCGTCAAACATCGTGCGCTTGCGCCACGCCTTGTCGGGCACGTCGATTCTCACCAGATAACGATTCAATGGCAGCGGATGGGGGCCGCCCAAGTGAACGATCGACTCCAAGCAGGCGAGGGCGATGGACTGCGACGCGTAAATGCAGGATGTGCCCTCTCGATTCCAACGTCCGCCGGTTGCCGCAGCGCCCTTGCCCGACAACTCGTCCGATCCATAATGCGGCGTGTCGGCGGCAATGCGCCAGAGCGCGATCGCCATGGTTCAGGCGTATGCGCCGGATTGTTGCTGAGCGAGCAGGTTCGAGACGAGCAGTCGGCCATCCGCGGTATCCATAAAATCCGCGGGGCGTTTCCCTCCCAGGGCATTGAGCGGCGCATCGAGCCACGACGCCAGCCACTTCGCCGCATCGAAATTCTGGGGACCCCCCGACAGCTCCACCATGCTTTGAGCCTGACCGATGAGGCGCGCTATCCCTAAGACGCGCTCGCTTTCGTCCTGGCTCAATTGCATTCCCTCGCGAATCTTTCGATCCACTGTCGGCCGGGCGACACCAATGGTGCGGTAGAACTTCTCCTTGGAGATGGCCATGCTGGTTGCCAGCGCTTCGACGTACTCGGCCGGCACTCCTTCCTTAACGACGTTCACACGATCCGTGAGGCAAAGGTCGTACAAATGCTTGGCTTGCCCCGCCTGTGCCCAGGTGGATTCGGGCTTGCCGGCCGCCGCGGTCTTGCGATGGGAAAGCTTCGCTGCCATCAGTGCTCCTGCTCGTTCTAGCAGTCATTATTGCTCAAACTAGCAGCCGTGGTAAGCGACCAAATGGATGCTGCCCCGGTCGAACTTGGCGGGTAATTCCTCTAAATTAGCGGCGATTTAGCGTGAAAATACGCGAACCTCGGAGAACATGCCGAATAGTCGAGCGTCGCTGTTCAGGCCAGGGCATCGCTGTTCAGGCCAAGGCGTCGCCGAACAGCTGGAACAGTCGCTCCCAATGCCGTTCCGCGGAGGGCTTGTGGTACACGGGGCGCTGCGGAAAGGCGAAACCATGCGAGCTGCCGGGATACATCTCGAGTTCGGCGTTGCCGCCCTCGGCGTTGAGCTTGGCACGCAGCTTGTCGATCATCTCTTTGGGCGCGTAAGTGTCATGCTCGGCACAACCGAAATACAGCCGGGCATCCGTGCGTTGCATGGCGAGATGCGGGCTGTCGGGCTGATCGGTGACCAAGGCGGTGCCGTAAATCGACGCGGCGGCGCGCACCCGCGTGGGGTGACGGACCGCCGCATTGATGGCGTAACGGCCGCTCATGCAGTAGCCGACACATCCCAGCGCGCCCTTCGCGGCGTAGGCATCCGCGGCGGCATGGCCGAGCAGTGCGTCGGTGTCCCGCATCACCATCGGTATGTCGATCGTGTCCATGAGCGCCAGCGCTTTCTGGCGCGTGGCCGCGTTCACTTCGCCGATATAGGGTCCGAGCTCCTCGACGTTCGAGCGATAGTAAAGATTCGGCAGCAGCACGTAATAGCCGACCGTGGCCAGCCGGCGAACCATGTCGTGAAGCTCTTCGCGGATGCCGGGAGCGTCCATGAAGAAAATAATCACGGGATGCGGGCCGGCGCGTTCGGGATGACAAATGAAAGTGTTCATTCGTCCATCCGCGGTTTCGATTTCTACTTGTTGCTCAATCACGAGCCGGCTCCATTTTCTAATCCTGTGCGCCCGCACCCACCGCTACCCAGGCGAGGTCCGAGTTCGACACGGATTCCACTTTGAATTTCTTGACCGCTGCCGCCATGCGCGTCAGCGCCTGCGCAATGGGCATGGGCGGCTTGGTAGCGCCTTTCTTCGCCTTGTGAAAGCGCACCGGATTGATGCGGGCCACCACGTAATTGCGCAGGTAGGGCGACTTGAAGCCGCGGGCTTGCAGCGTTGCAATGACCCGCTTCGCCTGGGCGTCGATCTCCAGCAGGCGCGACGCAAAGCCCTCGCGCTCGCGCAGGCTTGCACCCAGCGTGCGTTCGCTGAACCGGTCCACCTTCTTCAAAAAAGAGCTGTAGGCGCCGCCGGCAAATCGTGAGGATTTCTCGTACACAATGCCTAGGGTCAACAGTTCGGCCGACTCGAATTCCACCGAGTATTGCGCTTCCTTGGAGGACGGGTGGCGCTTCGCCAGGCTGCGGGCCATGCGAATCACCTCGAGGCTGCGATCGCGCAAGTTATGTGCTTTCTCTGTGTTGAGGGCGAGTATGCGATAGGCCAGCGTTTCATCCGGCGAGATCAGCACCGTGATCTGTTTGAGCCCGAGAACCTTGCCGGCTGCCAATCGGTGCCGGCCGTTCGGCGTCCAGAAGCGACCGTCCTCACCGCGCACTACGATCAACGGATCCAAGAACGCCGCCGTCTCGTCGATTTTCACGGCCAGCCGCTTCGCGTGCGTGGGCGATAGATCGCGTTGCAAGGGGGTGGGCTGCAGGGCGCCGAGCGGCAGCGAGGCAATGAGCAGCGGCCGCCCACCCAGGGGTTCGCGATACGCGCCGATGAGCGCGCCGCCGGCGCTTCGCACCAAGGCGACCACATCAGCGATTTCCGCACTGTCCATGGCGATGGCAACTTCGCCGGCATCGAGTCCTCTGGCCTTGCCGCCCGGGGCCAATTTCCCGCGTGCGCGCTTTTTAGGCGCCGACTTGCGGGTAGGGGTGGTCTTGGATTTCGCCTTGGTAGTTGCCATCGGAGACTTACGGTGCAGCCGTCATCTGAGTCCAGGTTCCCGATTCACCGGGGTTACGGCTTATTCGCTTCGATTTCGATCGCTCGCGCGATCTTGACGGCAATCGTTGCGATATCCGCAATTTTGGCGGCCTCCATCCCGCCGAATTTGCCGTACTGAGAGGCCGCCATGGCACCTACGATGCTGGCAGCGGCCTGGATTAATTGTGCTTTTTCCATGATCAAATCCTTGCTGGGTGAAGAATCGGCATTCTATTCATAACGATGGGCGGACGTATCCCTTGGACGGTTATGGTGCGATTAAGCTTGCGCCTCCTCGAATCCGCTTAGGACATTTACCACGTTGATGCCGATTTCGCCCACGGCATAGCCGCCTTCCAGAACGAACAGAGTCGGCAGCGCGCAGTCGCCGAGCATCCGTCCGTAGGTTGAAAAGTCTTGGGATTGCAGGCGAAAGAAGCTGATGGGATCTTGGGCAAAGGTATCCACGCCCAGCGACACGACCAGCGCATCGGCGCGAAATTGCGCGATGCGCGCCAGCGCAATTCGCAGCGCGTCCTGCCAGACGCCGAACTCGGTGCCCGGCGGCAGCGGCAGATTCAGCGTGAATCCGTCGCCGTCGCCCGCGCCGGTTTCGTCGGCGTAACCGGAAAAGTAGGGGAAGGCGTCCGCCGGATTACCGTGCAGCGACACGTAGAGCACGTCGGCACGCTCATAGAAAATGTCCTGCGTGCCGTTGCCGTGGTGAAAGTCGACATCCAGGATGGCAACACGAGCGGCGCCGCCGTCGCGCAGGTACTGAGCCGCGATCGCCGCGTTGTTCAGGAAACAGTATCCGCCGTATAGATCGCGTGCGGCGTGGTGTCCGGGCGGCCGGCACAGTGCGAAGGCGGCGCGTGCGCCGTTCTTGATGCCCGAGGCGGCGGTCAGCGCGACCGCAGCGGCGGCGCCGGCGGCTTCCCACGTGCCCTGGCTTATCGACGATTCGCCCGCCATGGCGTAGTACCCGAGTTTCCCCGTGATGCTGTGCGGGCGGCGCTGAGCCATGCGCCGGGCGGGCCAGCAATCGGGGATGGCTTCGCCGCGATTGCCGGCGGCAACCCAGTCGGTCCATGCCTGCTGCAAGAACTCTATGTATTCCGGGTCGTGCACGCGCAGCAGCGGCGCCATGCCGAAGTCGGCCGGTGCAATGACTTCTCCAAGACGCTGCGCCAGGACCCGCTCCAAGACGATTTGCGCGCGCTGCGGTGATTCATGCGGGCGCACCAATTCGCCGCCGTACAACTCGGTGCGAGGACTGCGCAGCAGATGATCCGTCGAGAAAACCGTAAGCATGCAAGCGTGTTCCTTGTGTTGGCGCAAGCCATCGCAGAAAATCACCAACGTGATGAATATCAAACCAGCTGAAGTATCGCTTGCCGGGACCGCCGCCGTCGATTCGTCATTCTCTGCCCGGGTCGATGGCGCCATCGATCGCGCGCTCGCCACGCAGCGGCTGATCGGAATGGTGGTGTTGATTGCCCGGGACGGGGCAATCATCTATAGGCGCGCCGCCGGATACGCCGATCGCGAGGCGCAGCAGTCAATGCGCGAGGACACGATTTTTCGTCTGTCGTCGCTGACCAAGCCCATCGTCTCGGCAGCAGCGCTGGCGCTGGTGGAGCGCGGCCGGCTCAATCTGGATGATGCGGTGACTCGCTGGTTGCCCGATTTTCGCCCGAAGCTCGCGGATGCAAGTGCGGCGGTCATCACTGTGCGACAACTGCTGACCCATACCGCAGGACTCAGCTACAGCTTTTTTCAGGCGAGCGGCGGCCCCTACGAGAGAGCCGGTGTGTCGGACGGACTGGCGGAACCCGGCTTGTCGTTGGATGAGGAATTGAGGCGCCTTGCAACCGTGCCTCTGCCGAATGTTCCCGGAACCGAGTGGGGATACTCCGTGGCGCTGGACGTACTTGGCGCAGTCATGGCGCGCGCGGGCGGCGAGCCGCTACCCGAGCTCATCGAAGCGCTGGTAACGGGACCGCTCGGCATGAGCGATACGGCGTTTAGCGTGCGTGATCTGCGCCGCCTTGCCGCCGCTTATGTGGATGGAGCGCGGCCGCGGCGCATGGCGGATCCGGATCTCGTGCAACTCGGCCCGGGCGCTTTGACCCGCTTCGCGCCGTCTCGCATTCTCGACCCGAATTCCTTTCCCTCGGGCGGTGCGGGCATGGCCGGCACGGCAACGGATTTCATGGGCTTTCTGGAAGCCATACGCCAAGGCGGCCGTGCCATTCTCAAGCCGCAGAGCACGCAGTCCATGATGAGCAATCAGATCGGCAATCTGCGCATCAATTTGGAACCGACTCCCGCCTGGGGCTTCGGTTTCGGCGGCGCGGTGCTCATGGATCCGCAACTTGCCGAAGTGCCGCAATCAGCCGGTACTTGGAAATGGGGCGGCGTCTATGGTCATCACTGGTACGTGGATCCGCAGCTAAAGCTGACGGTAGCGGTGCTCACCAATACCACCGTCGAAGGCATGGCGGGCGATTTCGTCGCCGCATTGAGGGACGCCGTTTACGGAACGGCATAGCCGCGGCACCGCGGCGAACTAACCGACGGCGGCGCCGGGCCTGAAGGCGAATGCGACCACGACCGCGGCAATCAGCAGCGCAAACGACACCGCGTAATTCCACGCCATTTTTTCCTTCAGGAAGGTGATGGCGAAGACGATGAACACCGCCACGGTGATTGCCTCTTGCATGATTTTCAACTGGAAGCCCGTGAAGGTGCCGAAACCCCAGCGATTCGCGGGCACGGCGAGACAGTATTCCACCAGGGCAATCAGCCAGGAGACGAGAATGGCTTTCCACAGCGGCCAGGAGTGGCCGTATTTGAGGTGTCCATACCAGGCAAAAGTCATGAACACGTTGGAGCAGAACAGCAAAATAATGGTTTTCATTGACGCCTGTCAGCAAAGAGGGAATTGTCGAAACACGGTGAAGCGGTAGTATTAGTCAAACCAACCCGGGGACGGGAAGCGCCGGAGATTTGAGTGAGATTTCCAAGTGCCGCCCACCGATTTATGCGTGCTGCAGGGCAGCATTTACCTTGACACTCGCCCGGCCGGTTCCTACAATCGCCGGCCTTTGTCTCCGGGCACAGGTGCGGGGCATTAGCGCCCGCTAATTTTTAGTTCATGCATCAGGCCGCGCACTCAGTAGATGCGGCTTTAAAGGTATTTATGGCGACGACGACCCAATTAATTCGCACCGGCCGCAATGAGCCTGCCTGGAAATCCAAGGTTCCGGCGCTGGCCGCTTCACCGCAAAAGCGCGGCGTTTGCACCCGCGTGTACACGACCACGCCGAAGAAGCCGAATTCGGCCCTGCGCAAGGTATGTCGCGTGCGCCTGACGAATGGCTACGAAGTCTCGAGCTACATCGGCGGCGAAGGCCACAATTTACAAGAGCACTCCGTGGTTTTGATCCGTGGCGGCCGCGTCAAGGATCTGCCCGGTGTCCGGTACCACACGGTGCGCGGCGCGCTCGATTGCGCCGGTGTCAGCGATCGTCGCCAAGGCCGCTCCAAGTACGGCGCCAAGCGTCCCAAGAAATAAAGGCCAGGAAGTAATTTACACATGTCCCGCAGAGCAGCAGCCCCCCATCGCACCATCCTTCCGGACCCTAAGTTCGGCAACGACATGTTGGCCAAATTCATCAACATGGTGATGGAGCGCGGCAAGAAGTCCGCAGCCGAAAAGATTGTCTACGGCGCCATTGATCGCATCGGCGACAAGAGCGGCCGAGCCGGCGGCGAGGCAATTGCTGTGTTGCAGCAAGCGCTGGATAACGTCAAGCCCGTGGTCGAGGTTAAATCTCGCCGAGTGGGCGGCGCTACCTACCAGGTCCCCGTCGAAGTGCGTGCCAATCGCCGCCAGACTCTCGCCATGCGCTGGGTCATCGAAGCGGCCACAGCGCGCAGCGAGAAGTCCATGGCGCATCGCCTGGCCGCCGAACTGATGGA
>JANYIY010000201.1 GCA_025358615.1 Gammaproteobacteria bacterium
GAGAAGTTCGGACTCACTCATTTCGTGAACCCGAAAGAGATTGAAGGCGATCTGGTTGCACACTTGGTCGCGCTCACCGATGGCGGTGCTGATTATAGTTTCGAATGCGTGGGCAACGTGAATTTGATGCGCCAGGCGCTCGAATGCTGCCATCGCGGCTGGGGTGTCTCGGTGGTTGTCGGTGTCGCCGGCGCGGGCAAGGAGATCAGCACCCGGCCGTTCCAATTGGTGACTGGACGGGTCTGGAAGGGAACGGCGTTCGGCGGCGTGCGCGGCCGCACCGAGCTGCCGCAGATCGTGGACTGGTACATGGACCGCAAGATCAACATCGATGATCTCATCACCCACAAGATGCCGCTCAAGGACATCAATAGGGCGTTCGATTTGATGCATTCCGGCGAATCGATCCGCAGCGTCGTGGTGTACTAATGAGCGAGCCGACCCTGGTCTCTGAGCATCCCTGTTTCGGCGGCGTGCAGCGATTCTACAAACACGACTCGCGCGAAGTGCGCGGACCCATGAAGTTCTCGGCCTATATTCCGCCGCAGGCGCGCACCGTCAAGGTGCCGGTGCTGTACTACCTGTCCGGACTCACCTGCACCGAAGAGACCTTTGCCATCAAGGCGCATGCGCAGCAGGCAGCCGCAGAGCTTGGGCTGATGCTGATTGCACCGGATACCAGCCCGCGCGAACCGCGCCTAGCGGGCGATGCCGACAGCTGGGACTTCGGGTTTTCGGCGGGCTTCTACGTGGACGCCACCTTGGCTCCCTGGTCGCAATACTATCGGATGTACAGCTATGTCACGCGCGAGCTGCCGGAGATCGTGGCCGCGAGCCTGCCCGCGCGAGCGGATGCCAGCGGAATATTAGGCCATTCCATGGGTGGCCACGGTGCGCTGGTGTGCGCCTTGCGCAATCCCGAGCGCTACAAGTCAGTTTCAGCATTCGCACCGATCGCGGCGCCCATGCAATGTCCTTGGGGCAAGAAAGCGTTTACCAATTACCTGGGCAGCGATATCCGCAGCTGGCGTGAATACGATGCCAGCGAATTGGTGGCGCGCCGACCGTTCGCCGGACCCATCCTCATCGATCAGGGAACCGGCGATCAGTTTCTGGTCGAGCAGCTGCTGCCGGAGAAATTCTCGGCGGCGGCCGCGAAGTCCGGCCAACGCTTGAATTTGCGCATGCAGCCGGGCTACGACCACGGTTACTACTTCATACAGACCTTCATGGCGGATCACTTGCGCCATCACGCGGAGCAGTTGGGCAAGGCCTAGGCGCCGCGCACAAAGCGCAGCACATGCCGCGCGGTCTTCAGAAATTCGCGCGTATGCCGGCAAACGCGACGCGGCTGTAGGTTCCGTATCGATATGCCGTCTCGTAGTGCTTGTCGGTGGCGTTGTCGACGCGGCCGTACACTTCGAGATGATCCCAGATCGCGTAGGAAACCTTCAGGTCGAGCAGCACGTAGCCTCCGAGCGCAATCCGGTTGGCGGCGTCGTCGAAGCTGCGGCCGCCGTAGCGTCCGCCGATGCTGGTGCTGAGGCGCGACAGCCAACGATAGTTCGCCAAGACGTTCGCCGCATTCTTCGGACGGCGCGGCAGCTCGTTCCCATAGGTCGCGGCGCCGGGCGAGCGGTCATCCGTATCGGTCAGCGTGTAATTCGCCGAGAGCTCGAGGGCGTCGCTGGGATTGACGGCGGCTTGCAGTTCCACGCCGTGCGCTGCGGCGCGCGCAATGTTGTCGTAGTAGCCGGAGGGTCGGGTGGGGCAGAGCGGACCCGGCTTTGAGAAGCAATCAAAGAACCCGATCAGATTGCGGCTGTCGCGATTGAAGTAGGTGGCTGACAGCACCGCACGGCCGTCCCAGACATGATGTTCAATCCCCGCATCCCAGCTATTGGCCTGTTCGGGCTGCAAAGCCTGATTACCGTAATTGCTATAGAGCTGATAGAGCGAAGGGGCCTTGAAGCCCTGGCCAAAACTCGCGCGCAACACGGTATGGCCGTCATTGATCGCCCACGCCGCTGCAAACTGTCCGGTGGAATGGCCGCCGTACACGTCATGTTTGTCATAGCGGCCGCCGGCGGTCAGGGTCAGTCCCGAGATTACCTGCGCTTGCAGCTGCGCGTAGCCGCCGTTGACGGTCGCGGAATTCACCAGCGGGTCGGGTCCCGAATAGTCGAAGGCCGGCGAGTCCGTCGAGATCGTGGAACGCTCGTGCTGCGCGCCGAATACGGCCTGGAATTGCGGCGAGATCTCCCAAGTTCCCTGATACTCCTCGCGCATGTTGCGGCCGATGCCGTAGAAAGTTTCAGTGCTGGGGCTGCCCTGATTCGCCGGCGCGTCGGGGTCGAAAAGGTGGGTCTCGGTATTGGTGTATTGGAAGGCGACGCGGTTAGTGAAGCTGTGATCCGGCGACTTCAGCGTGACTCCCGCGTAGCCCAGAACCTGATTGTAATGGCCGTATTCATTGTCGTCGCCAAGTGCATAGGTGGGCGGTTGGTAGCCGTCGAAGGCAGTGCGCGCCTGAGTGTAGTAGGCGCGCAGATCGGCCTGCAATTCGGGCGTGAAGTCGTAGCGCAGCTGCCCCGAACCACCGCCGATCTGGCTGGTGTTCGGCAGCTTGCCGCCCAGCCTCTCGTCGAAGGAGGAAATACCGCGCGTGCCATACCAATTGCCGGACAACCGCCACATCAAGGCGTCATCCTTGCCGCCGACATAGACGTTGCCGTAGCCGGTGTCGAGCGAACCGCCCTCGGCGCTGAGGCCGCCGCCAAGCGGCCCCGCAGGATCTGCGGTCACGATGTTGATGACGCCGCCGATGGCCTGGCTGCCGTACAGCGTGGACTGCGCACCGCGCAGAATCTCAATTC
>JANYIY010000215.1 GCA_025358615.1 Gammaproteobacteria bacterium
GCTGCTATGGTTCGTATTCGTGCTCGGCATGCAGCGTTTGCGCAGCCCGCAGGTCGATTGGAATCCGGTCGATGTCACGGCGTTCGTCGGCGGCAGCGGCGAGTTCTTTGCCGCGACGCTGACATCGGCGACAGCGGGCGCGCGGTTGCTGGCGAATTTTTTCAACTCGATTCGCGGCCGCCTGGGCTTGGCCCAGGACGGAACGCCTGAAGGGGGATGGCTGTCCGCACAAGCCGGAGTAGCAGCCCGCGACCTCGAGGAGCTGCGGCGGTTGCATGAACGGGCGCAGGCCGGCCGCAGCGTCGATTTGGTTCGATTGCAGAATCTACTGGTTCAGTTGCATGGGAATTTCATATGAGCACCGCGTTGGAAGAATTGGAACGGCATCTACAGGAAACGCTCGGCAGATCGGTCATCGGCCTGCGGCCGGTGATTCGCGCCCTGACCATTGCGATCGTGGCGCGCGGGCATGTGTTATTGCAGGGTCCTCCCGGTCTCGGAAAGACTTTGTTGAGCAAATCCCTGGCTGCGGCGCTCGGCGGCACATTCAACCGCGTGCAGGGCACCGCCGATCTCATGCCCTCGGACATTATCGGCGTGCATGTGTATGACGCAGCCAGGCGCGAATTCGAGTTCCGTCCCGGGCCTCTGTTCGCCGACATTCTGCTGGTTGACGAAGTCAATCGTGCCAGCCCGAAGACCCAATCGGCGCTGCTCGAGGCCATGGAGGAAAGGCAGGTGTCGGTGGAACGAAAAACTTACCCGCTGCCGCCGCAGTTCATGGTCATTGCGACGCAGAATCCCGGCGAATTCGAGGGTACCTACCCGCTACCTGAATCGCAGCTCGACCGCTTCATGCTGCGGGTAGAGCTGAGTTATCCGGCGCGTGAGGACGAGCGGTCGATCCTGAGCCAGTACGCAGCGGTGAGCGCGCCCCTATCTGCGAGTGCCGCGCCGTCGGTTTCCTCTGCCGCCCTCATCGCCGCCAGGGACTGTGTGGATCAGGTGCATATGGCTCCCGAGTTGCTGGCCTACGTGCTCGATTTGGCCCAGGCATCGCGGCAGCACTCGCACCTCACCTTGGGGCTCTCGACACGTGGCGCGCTGGCAGTGCTGCGCGCAGCGCGCATCGCCGCGGCGCTGCGCGGTGCGGATTTCGTTTCTCCCGATGATGTCAAGGAGGTGCTGCCGGTCGTGATTTCGCACCGCCTGGTGCTGGCGCCGGAGGCCATGCTTGAGGGAGTGTCTACCCAGCTCATCGTGCAAAGGTTGCTCGAGCTGGTACCGGTGCCGCGTTGAAAACATGAGCCTGCGCATCAATTCGCTGTTGCTCGTGCTGCTGACGGCCGTCATCGCCGTGTGGGGCGATTGGAGCGGACAGCCGGTTCTCGTGGGATTGTGGCTGCTGCCGGCGGCGCTGTTGCTGCTCGGCCTCGCCTATGAATCCTGGTCCGTGTCGCATAGCGCAGTGAGCTTGCAAATCGAACCGCCGCAGCGATTCCTGCTCGGCCGCAGCGACGCAGTTCGATTCATTATCGCGCACGCCACGCGACGCACACTGCTCCTGCAATTGGCGCCGACTGCGCCCGATCACTTCGAGATGGAGAGTGGCATCGTTGACTTGAGCGTAGGCGCCGGGGCGCCGGCCGAGATTGAGCGGCGAGTGCGTGCGACCCGGCTGGGCGTTTATGATTGGCCTGCGCTGCGGGCGCGGATCGGCGGTCCACTGCGGCTTGCTTGGTGGCCCAGGCAGTTAAAGTTCCAACAGCAAGTCCGCGTGCTGCCCGACTTGTTTCACAACGCAATGGAAGTGAAAGGCATGGCGGCATCCGGCGTGCGGGCTGGGACGCAACCCGGCACCGGTGCGGAGGTCCTGCGCTTGCGCGAATACCGTTCCGGGGATCCGCCGCGCATCGTTGATTGGAAAGCCACCGCTCGCGCCGGCCGATTGATCAGCCGTGATTTTTCACAGGATCATCGCCTGGAAATCATCATCGCCGTCGATGCGGGCCGCGCCAGCGCCCTGCGCGCCGGGGCACTTGACCGTTTCGGCCACTATATCAATGTCGCGTCGCGTCTGGCGCAGTACGCCGCCGGACAAGAAGATCTCATCGGGCTGGTCATTTACGCGGACCGGCCGCTGGCGGTGCTGGCGCCGGCTCGAGGCGTCCCCGCGGTCGCGCGACTGCGCGCGATGCTGGCGGCCGCGCGCGTCGAACGCACCGAATCCAATCCATTGTATGCCGCGCTGCGCATCCGGACTCTGGTGCGGCAACGCAGCCTTGTCGTCCTGCTCACCGATGTGGACGATACGACGGTGGCTAGCCAGCTGGCGCAGGCCGTGCGCCTGTTATTGCCCAAGCATCTGCCGTTCATTGCCGGCTTGTCGAGCGCTGCGGCTGAGTCCATGGCCCGCTCGCAGGCGAACCATTGGCTCGATCCTTATCGCAGCCTCGCGGCACAGGAGTATTGCACGGGTCTTGCGCGCAAGGTGCGCACCTTGAATGCGCTCGGTGCGCCGGCTCTGGTGGCGAAACCGGATCAGCTCGAACAGGCGGTGTTCGCGGCCTACGCGAATTTTCGCCGCTCGAAACGCGCCTAGGTTCCCATCGAGTGGCTGATGTCGGGTGTGGGTCGCCTGAACAGGCCGCCGCTCATCAATATCATCATCACTGTCCAGTACGACACACCGATGACGACCCGGCTGGCCAGCGGAAAACCCGGATCCGGCGACACGAATCCCTCGATCAGGCCGCAGCCCACCAGCAGAGCAGCGCATAGCAGCAGCAGCGGCGCGAATCGGTGTGCGCAGGCTTGAAATGAATCGCGGCGAGTGGCCAACGTCGGCCGAATGATGGACTCACCGAGCGCCACGCCGCTGGCGCCGGCCACGCAAATGACCGATAGCTCCACCGGTCCGTGGGCGATGATGAAATTGAACAGCGCAGCGGCCAGGCCGTGCTGGTGCACAAAGGCGAACACGGCGCCCAGCATCATGCCGTTCAGGGCGACGAGATAGAAGGTGCCCAGGCCGAAGAAAATTCCGGCGCAGAATGCCAGCACGCTGACCACGATGTTGTTGGCCAGGATGCCGACGGACATGACCGACGATGGAGTAATGTTCAGGATCCCCTCGGTCCACAGGTGTCCTTGCTCAACGCGCGCGATCATCGCTTCGCCGGCGAACAGCCCGATCAGTGTGGGGAAGGTGCTGATCATCCACCAACCCGCGGCGGCGCTCGCCGCCATCAGCAGTGCCATGCCGGCAATGCGCGAGCGCAGTTCGCGAGCAGCTTGCGGAATGTCGACGCGCAACAGATCGCGCAGCCCCGCCGTGCCGCCGCGCGGCTTGCGGCTGATCAGCGCGTGCAGTTGAGCGTACAGGGATTCGAGGCCCGCCGTGGTACGGCTATTGGGCGCCAGCCGGCGCGCCGTCGCGAGGTCCCGGGCCAGCCCTCGATAAGACTCTACGACGCCCAAAGCCTGCTCCATGGTGGCGCGCCGTCCCAACCTTAAGGTCGCGATGCTTTCCAACAGTCCGCGCCATGTGCCGGCGCGGGCGATGATCCAAGCGCGCATGTCGGCCTGATCAGCCATCGGTGGTTGGTGCGTGCGCCGTAAGCAGGGCGAGCAGCCGCGCGTGCAAGTCGGCCTCGCTCAGATCGGCAAGGCCGGCCGCATCGCTGCCGGGTTCCACGCGTGCCAGCAGTGAGCCGGCGATGCGTCTTTTGTTATCCAACGCCAGAGTCGGCCAGCGCTCCAGAATCTGGTCCACCAACTCCAGGGTATCGAGCGGCAGGCGGGAGCCGCTCAGTGCGTCCAGTCGCAGCAGAGTTTTCCCGGCCGCCGAATCGTCCTGGACCAGTAGGGTGCCCGCGGCCATATCCCCGATACGCACACGGTTGGCGGTCACAAAACAACTGATCAGGCCGATGGCGTATAACGCGGGCAGACTGTCGATCAAGCGAAACAAGTTGCGGATCAGGAGCGACGCCGTACTCGGTGTGCCGCCGCTGCGCGTGGCGATCCGTATGCCGGCGATGCGCTTGCCCGGTGTCTTGCCGTGCATCACGACTTCCAAAATCGGGTGGTATAGGAAATAGAGCACCGCCGCCGGCAACAAGCTCAACAGGGCGTCCGGCGATCTTGCGTTGAGGCTAAGTTTCATGGCGTAGCTTGCCAGGAGCAGCCACGCGCAGCCGAGCAGCAGGCGTATATGCCAGTCGATCACGAACGCATAGCTGCGGGTCCCCGGCCCCGCGAGGTTCAGCGTCAAATCGACGCCGGTCACGCTTTGCACGGAGATCTGTTCGTCCACGCGGCTATTTTCGCGTGCGAATCGCCGAGCGCAGCATGGCAAACGCTGCGTAGGCGATGACGACGATCACCAGCCAGCGCAGTGCCTCCAGCGGCAGACTTTTGACGATGTAGGCGGCGATGAGCACGCCGGTCACGCCGCCGAAGGCGAGGCCGATCGACGGTCCCCATGCAAACTTGCCGGTCTGAAAGAAGCGCAGGCTGGCCACCGGCTGTAGCAGTGCGCACGATCCCATCATGATGGGAAATGCGGCGATCGGATGCATTCCGAGCAGCGCCAGCGTGATCATGCAGGGCGCATACAGCCCGATTCCCGCGCTCATCAGCGCACCCAGAATAAAATTGATTCCGACCGCGAATCCGAATTTCCAGCCACCCAGACTCATCGCCGTGCCGCCGCCCGGTAGCGCGTGCAGATTAATGGCTGCAAACACGGTGCCGGCGATCAGCAGAGCGGCGCCCATGGTGAATTGAATCGCGCGACGCGGCAGGCGGGCCACCACACCGGCGCCGAGCCAAGCGCCCGCGGCCGCACTGCCCACGGCTGTGACCAACAGTAGAGGATCGACCGCGATGGCGGTGATGAAAATCAATGATTCGGCGATCGCCGACGGCGTATGCCCCACGTTCAGCGTGCCGGGAATCAACTCGTCGGCGACGATGCCGCGCTGTTTGTATATCGCCGTGGTGGGCGCAAACGACCCGATTCCCAAAGTGTCGAAGAAATCGGTGACCAACCCTATGAGCAGTTCCAGGGGTGTCGGCCAGCGCAGCGTGCTGCTGCGTCTCGCGGCGTAGATACCGCCGATGATGAATGCCGCACCGGCGAGGCCGATGGCCGAGTAAAAGGCAACGAGCGCAGCATTCATGGCGTCAATATACCTCGTGGCGGCGGGAAATTAACGGGCAGCGTGTAGCAGTATTCAGTTCGCGGCCGTTGTCGTACACTGGCTGCAAGAAGGCGCACAGCCTTAAAATGCCGCGCGGGAACCACCGGCGCCGACCGCTTGACGTCAGTGTCGCAATAACAGTGCGAAGAGAGGCCTAACGAAATGAGAACAAGTATTCTACGGGCGACACCCATGGCAATCGGCGCGTGGTTCGCGGCCTCGGCGTGCGGCGCCGATTTCTCGACGCCCCTGCAGCCCGACAGAGTTCAAAAGGTCGAAACCCTGCCGGCCAAGTATCCGACAACTTGGGCATGGCTCAATTATGCCGGCGATCGCATCGAGTTGCGCAATGTCGGCAGCGACAGCCGCGAGGTCAAAGCCCAGTTGCAGGCGCGCGATTCCGCCACGCTGCTGGTGGCCGACAAGCGCCCGGAAGTGTATGTCGCGGATACGGTGTGGTCGCGTGGTACGCGCGGCACACGCACGGACTTCATCACGATTTACGACACGCATACGCTGAACCCGATCGGTGAAATCGTGTTGCCGGGAGGCAAACGGGGGCTGATCACCGCTCAGGAGGGCATGGTTACCTTCACCGACGATCAGCGCATGGCGGTGGTGTTTAATTTTACCCCTGCCTCGTCCGTGACCATCGTCGATTTGATCAATCGCAAGGTGCTCGGCGATGTAGAGATTCCCGGGTGTTCACTGGTGTATCCGACCGGCGCGCGCGGCTTTTCCACTCTTTGCTCCAGCGGCAACCTGCTGAGCGTGCAGCTGGATGCGAAGGGCGCGGTGGCCGGCCGCAGCGAGACCAAGGCATTCAATCCGCTCGATACCGACCCACTGTTCACCGCGTCGACCCTCGTCGGGGGTGTCAGATACTTCCCCAGCCTGCACGGCCGTGTGCAGCCCGTCGATATGCGAGGCGACGAGGCCAAGGTCTTAGCGGATTGGTCCTTGGTCACGGCGGCGGACCTCGAAGGCCAGTGGCGGCCCAGCGGCTGGCAGATCGTCGCCGGGGACGAGCAGAAACTGCTGTATGTACTCATGCAGCAGGGCGCTCATGAAGGCACGCATAAGGATCCGGCCAACGAAGTGTGGGTCTTCAACACCGTGAACAAGACCCGCGTCAAGCGGCTGCGGCTGGTACGGCCGGGCTCCTCGATTTCGCTGACCCACGGAGCCGAGCCGCTGCTGTTGGTGCAGGCGGGCGAGCGTCTGGATGTTTACGATTCGCGCGAAGGTGCGTTGATCCGCAGCATGGATCTGCCGGGCTTGCATACCCGGTTGCAAATAGAGCCGCTGCGTTGATCGACGCAGCGGGTACATTATCTTCGGGAGAATTAAGAGTGGCGCAATTCGATCTTCTGACGGAAAAAATGTTGCGGGGCTTCGCGAGCCGCACCTCGCGGCGCAATGTGTTCAGCGTGCTCGGCGGCTTTCTCGCCGGCGCTGCAGCTCTGCCGCTATTGCCGGTGGCGCGCGCGGAGGGGCCCGAAGCCAATGGGTCGGACCCCAACTCCGGCGTGCCTGCGCCGCGCTACAGCGGCAATCCCCAGGATCCGGGCGATGCGACCAAGTGCGACTATTGGCGGTATTGCGCCATCGACGGCTCGCTCTGTTCCTGTTACGGCGGAACCGTCACCTCTTGTCCGCCCGGCACGGAAATGTCGCCGATCACGTGGATAGGTACCTGCAGCAATCCGGTGGATAAGCGCAATTACATCATTTCCTACAACGATTGCTGCGGCGGAGTGCCGTGGGGCCGCTGTGCTTGTCAGAACAATCAGGGCGATCGACCCTTGGTGCGGCCGTCGAACAACAACGAGATCACCTGGTGTTTCGGCACCAAGAGCCAGTCCTATACCTGCACCGTGTCGCTCATTTTAGGCGTTGCTATTGATCAAAAATAGATTCTGTCGCCGGGCATCGAGCGCTGCGCTGTTCGCTACTGCCGCACTGGCGGCCGCGGCAACGGTTGCGGCTGATACGGTGCCGGCGGGGGTCGAGAACCCGCAACGGGCGTGGCAGCACTGGACATTGAATTGCCAGGGTTGTCACAGGCCGGACGGCACTGGCTCTGACCAAACGGCACCGAGCCTTAAGGGCACGGTGGCGCGATTCCTGTCCGTACCGGGAGGCCGCGAATACTTGAGCCGGGTGCCGGGCGTGGCGGCATCGCCGCTATCCGATGCGGATTTGGCCGAAGTGATGAATTGGATGCTTTGGCGATTCGACCAGGAACATGTGCCGGCCGATTTTCAACCGTACACGGCGGCGGAGATCGGGCAGTTGAGGACTCGGCCGCTGCGGCTCGAGGCGTCGCAAATGCGCGCCGCCTTGCTCAAGACGGCGGATGAGTCCACCGCACACTGATAGCGGCACGGCCGGGGCGCCGTCGCTCAAGCGTTCATTGCGATATTGGGACCTGGTCCTGTACGGCTTGGCGTATATCGCGCCGTTTGCACCATTCAGCACTTTGGGCTTCGTATGGAGCGAGTCCAACGGCCTGATCGTGCTTGCCTATGTGCTGGGCGGGGTGTGCATGTACTTTACCGCGCAAAGTTACGCCATCATGACGGAGACCCTGCCGTCGGCGGGGTCGGTATACGGCTTTGCGCGCCAGTCGTTGGGCACCTTTCCCGGATTCATCGCCGGCTGGATGATTCTCCTCGACTATCTGTTGATCCCGGCGTTCGTCTACGTGCTCGTCGCCGTGGCGCTCGAGACTCTGCTGCCGGGCATCGATCGCGGTATCTGGATCGTCGCGATGGTGACCATCACCACGCTGGTCAATTGGTTCGGCATCACGGTGACTTCGCGCGCCAATTTTATTTCGGTAGCGCTGCAGGTCATCATCATTGCCGGGTTTCTGGTTTTGGGGGTTATCGCCCTGTATTCCGGCAAGGGCAACGGCGCACTGACGCTCAAGCCGGTGTTCGACGCCGCCACCTTCGACGCGGGAAAGATATTCAGCGCAACCTCGATTTGCATCATGTCCTTCTTGGGCTTCGACGCGGTGTCGACCCTGGCGGAGGAAGTCGAGGGCGGTGACCGCCGGGTCGTCGGTCGAGCCATCATCGCGGTACTGGTGATGTCGGCGGCTTTTTTTGTGGCGGTTACCTGGGTGCTCGGCAACCTACTGCCGGGAATCGCCATCAAGGATCAGGCGGCGGCGGTATATGAACTGGCGGCGTGGGCCACGGGTCCGTGGACCGCCATGGTGCTGGCATGGTCGTATGCCGGTATCGTCGGCTTGTCGAATTCCTTGCCCATGCAAGTCGGCGTGGCGCGGGTGGTGTTTGCCATGGGCCGCGATCGGCAGTTCCCTAAGTTTCTGGCGCGCGTGCATCCGCGCTATCACACACCCTACATGGGGATGCTGGTGACGGCCGCGCTGTCCCTCGGCGTGGCCCTGTACATGAAAAACAGGCTCGATGATCTGGCATCCATCGTCAACTTCGGCGCGCTCAGCGGATTCTTGTTCCTGCATGTCTCAGTGCTGGCATATTTCGTGGTCAAGCGTCGCTCGACCGCGTGGCTGCGACATTGGCTGGTGCCGATCTGCGGGATCATCGTGGTACTCGCGGTGTTCTCGGGCATGAGCGCGCTCGCCGCTCGCGTGGGTTGCGCCTGGCTGCTGGTCGGTTTGGTGTATGGGCTGGTGCTAAAATCGCAGCACCGCGACGAGTTGCACGCGCCGCTGTAACACCCCAAGAACGCCCGCGTCTAAGTGCTCGGTTTTGGCGACCGCACGGCTGTACGATTGCGGGAGTCGCGTCCATAATAATCGGGATAATCGCTGGAAAGGCCCTTGAAGCGGCGGTGCACCCACAAATATTGTTCGGGCACTCGACGAATCTGCTCCTCCAGCAAGCGGTTGAAGCGCTCCGCGTCGCAGATCGGATCGCTGCCTGGAAAGTTGTCGAGCGCAGGCCCGATCACGACGCGATATCCGGCGGTCCCCGGCAGCCGTTCAGGAAAGTATGTCAGCACGGCGGCGCCGGAAATGCGCGCCAGGCGCGAAGTGGCGGTGGTGGTGGCGGCGGGGATGCCGAAAAAATTCACCATGGCAGCACCCTTGTTGCGATAACTCTGATCCGGGGCATACCACACGGCTTCGTTGTTCTTGAGCGCACGAATCATGGTTCGAATGTCGTCATGCGCAATCGGTTTGCCGTGGCGCGAAAAGCTGGTGAACATGGTATGCGACAGCAGGGCATTTTTCATCGGCCGATAGACCACATTGAGGGGTACCACCGTGCCCAAGATCCGGGTGGCGATCTCGATGGTGGTGAAATGCCCGCCGATCATGATGGCGCCGCGGCCTTTGGCGAACGCTGCGTGTAAGTGCTCCAGACCCTGTACTTCGGCCAGTGCATGCACACGCCGGTCGGAACTCCACCAAGTGTTGGCGGTCTCGCACAATGCCATTCCCAGGCTTTGACAATGGCGCACCAGCAGCTCGTCCTGGTCCTGCGGCGACAGTGCCGGTAGGCAAAGCTGAATATTGCGGCGGGCAATGCGCAGATAGGCGAGCGGCAGGCGGCGAATCAATCCGCCCAAGGTCGAGCCGATATGGCGCTGTGCGGCGAAGGGCAGCAACTCGATGGCGCGCAGCACCGACAGGCCCACCCACGTTGCCCAATACTTGGGCAGTAACAGCCCTAATCGCATCGCCGCACCTTGCGCGCGCTCGACGCTGCCGCTGGTCCCGCATAGCATTCGGCGAATGTATTCATTGCTGCAGCGATTACGATCCTTGCGACATGGCTTCTGGTACGGCGTCTCGCGGCGCATACGTTGGTCGCGCGGTGCGTTTGAGGAGGCACCTGCTCGCGAACTTTGTAATGTAGACCCTGAGCCGGCCGAAAGAATAGCTGCGTTGCGCGACCGTTACCAGGTGCAGTTTGAACTGGGTATGAGCGCTGCCACCAGCAGGAATAACTACGAGTATCTGGATCTGCTGGACCGCGGCTGGTCGAGTCTTGGGATTGGCCGGCCCTCGGGCGGCGTGCTCTGCGATATAGGCTGCGCCAGTTTTTGGTATGCGGCGACCCTGCAAGCCTTCTTTCAGCCGGACCGCTTGCTGGGGGTGGAAGTTGAAGGCCACCGGCTGTTCCGTGATGGGCGAGCGCGAATCGACTATGCAGCCGGATACCTGTGGCGGCTGCCGAATGCCGAGTTCGTGGTCGCGGACTACACCCGGTGTTTGCTGCCGGCCGACCTGATCACGTGCTGGTTTGCGTTTTTGACTCCGGCTGCCATTCTGGCCTGGCGTCTGCCCCTATCGTTGCTCGCACCGGAAAGGCTTTTCCCGCGGATTCGACATAATCTGCGCCCTGTCGGCCTGTTCTTCATGGTCAATCACGGACCTGCCGAGGCAGCCTTGGCCGAGGGCTTGTGCGCCGCAGCAGGACTGCGCCGTGCCGGGCGCTGGAGCTCGCCTGCGGCGTTGAGCCGCTATCGGATGCTGCCTTCGGTGCTGTCCTGGTGGAGGGCCGGCTAAGGCCTCCGCGGAGGGCTCGACTTTCGAGAAATATTCGTGTTTTTCAGTAAATTGCTGTAGCATCCGGCGCGGTTCGTGAATTTCTACTTGGTCCGTTTCTGGTCACCGCGCCGCTCCGGCGTCACCTTGACCACAACCCACAAAGCAGGTTTCTTCGATCCAGGTGGCAGGCACGCGGCTCTTGCATCGCAAACGCATACGTGACCGGCCGATAGCTTCTTTTGTAGTAGGTATTCTTCACATGACGAAAATGTATGTTGGCAATCTCCCGTTCTCAATGGACGAGTCCGCGGTGCGCGCGCTGTTCGAAAAGCATGGCGCCGTACAGTCGGTTGCGCTGATCAATGA
>JANYIY010000274.1 GCA_025358615.1 Gammaproteobacteria bacterium
CGCCATGACCAACCTTATTTAATTATACGACCAACTATTTATACCTCTTAAAATGAGCTTGTCAAACTTTATTTTTGTAGGCGCGAACCGTTTTCAAGATCTTGCTTAAGCGTATTGTCGACCGCACGCGTCCTGGTTTGCAGCAGCAAATGCGCGCCTCGCGGCGTCCATTGGGACCGTGTACCCGGCCAAGCAGGAGGAAAGTCGCTCGCCAGCGCCGTATCGCTCTCCATAATTGATTAAGCTGTCGGCGTTTGATGTGATGTAGACGGGAAATTCGGGAAATTCGCGCGCGCGCGAGCTTGTGCTGATTCAGGTATTCAACTTCCAGCTCGTATACGTCTTCCTCGAAGTCTTGCATCACCGTGAATGCACGCCAAGGCGCCAAGGTGATCGCCGAAGCCGACCGTGTTTTGATCCCTACCCGCCCTATTCTTACTGTGTCATTAATATCATGGCATTATCGACGCTTCTTCGTCTACTGGGTGAAGCAGCATGGACAAGGAACGGGAGTTTGAGAAGTACGTGAGCGCGCTGTCGGAGACGCTGTTGCACGCGGATCGGGTCGGACCGATGCACGACTACTGCCGCGGGCTGATGCTGTCGGGGGGATCGCAAGAGCGTGCAGCCGATGGCGGCGCTGGTGGCGCCGCAGCGAGCCGGCGCGAAGCATCAGTCGATGCATCATTTTGTAGCCAAGGCGCAGTGGAGCGACGCCGCGTTGCTGGCGGCGGTGCGAGCCGCCGTGCTGCCGGCACTCCGCGCGATCGAGGCGTGGATTGTGGATGACACGGGCTATCCGAAGAAAGGCAAGCACTCGGTCGGTGTCGCACGCCAGTATTGTGGGCAGCTCGGCAAGCAAGACAACTGTCAGGTGGCGGTGAGCGTCTCGGTGGCGAACGAACGTTCGAGTCTGCCGATCGGCTATCAACTGTACCTGCCGCACGAGTGGGCCGAGGATGCGTCGCGGCGCAAAAAGGCTGAAGTGCCGGCGAGCGTCGGCTTTGCGACCAAGAGCGCGATCGCGCTCGAGCAACTGCGTGCGGCGCGTGCCGCGCGGGTCCCGGTGGGGGTGGTGTTGGCCGATGCCGGCTATGGCAACGACACGGATTTTCGGCTCGGCATCACTGCGCTGGGACTGACCTACGCCGTCGGTATTCAGGGTAGTACCACGGTATGGGCCGAAGGCCACCAACCGCTGCCGCCGCGCGGGGACTGGGGCCGCGGCCGGCCGGGCACGCGCCTGCGCGGCAATCGCACCCATCAACCTATCGATGTGAAGGCACTGGCGCATGCATTGCCGGGCCCGCGCCTGGCGGCGTATTGAGTGGCGCGAGGGCACGAACGGCGCGCTGGCCTCGCGCTTTGCACGCGTGCGGGTCAGGGCGGCCCATCGCGATAAGGTGCACGCCGAACAGTGGCTGGTGATCGAGTGGCCGCTGGCCGAGACCGAACCCATCAAATACTGGCTCTCGACGCTGTCGCCGGGTATCGCTTTCAAAGAGCTGATCCGTCTGATCAAGCTGCGTTGGCGTATCGAGCGCGATTATCAGGAACTGAAGCAAGAACTGGGGCTCGGCCACTACGAAGGAGGTAACTGGCGCGGCTTTCACCATCACGCTACGCTCACCATCGCCGCCTACGGCTTCTTGATGCGAGCGCGCCTCACCGGCCGCGCCAAAACAAACTCCGTCATCCGCCCGCGCGAAGCTCTCCTGCGCCTTCCGCCGCGGCCCAAGAACTTCATCCCACGCGGCTCTCCCCGTGCGGCCTGAAAGACACACGCCTGATTCAATCCGCACGATGCGCCTGGAACTCGCTATGCTGCTGGTTCGGAAATTACCCATCTGTCCCTGCTGCCGGCGCGTCATGCAACCCCTTAACTTAAGGACACAGTAAGACTAGGTGGCGTCTGGTCGCCATCAGCTCAGCGCATACCTGGCGCTCGTACAGATTGCCAAGAGCATCCTCGACCTGCGAACGGTGATTGATACGTAATCGCTGTGAGTATTCCCGTATGTTCAAAGGCCGCAATCCGCGTAGCCTGCGATGATGTGCAACGAGGTGATCAGTTGACGGCCCCGTCGCCGACGGATTCCATCGCGGTATTCGCACCCGCGGCGACTTCCGTGCTAGGTGCGAAGATCGCGGCGGCATTGGAGATTTCGCTCAGTCCGCATGAGGAGCAGGAATTCACCGGCCGGGAATACAAGACACGGGCACTGCACAGCGTCCGCGATCGCTCGGTGTATGTCGTTCAATCCCTGTTCGGCGATTCGCGCGGCTCGGCGAACGACCGATTGTGCCAGCTGCTTTTTTTTATCGGCGCACTCAAGGATGCCGGTGCGGCACGTGTCACGGCATGCCTGCCCTATCTTGCCTATGCCCGGCAGGATCGGCGCAGCGAAGCCCGCGACCCCGTCACGGCGCGATACGTCGCACAATTATTCGAGAGCATGGGCGCGGCACGTGTGCTCGCGCTCGAGGTGCACAACCGGGCGGCCTTCGACAACGCTTTCCGCTGCAACTCCGTGCATCTCGACGCAGCGGCACTGTTCGTGCGGCATTTCGCGGCGCAGTCCGCCGCCCATGAATTTGCGGTGGTTTCCCCTGATATCGGCGGCGTCAAGCGGGCAAAGCACTTCCAGCGGCACCTGGAGGAGGCTCTCGGCCGCCCGGTCAATTTTGCTCTCATGGACAAGCAGCGCAGCCGCGGCGGCGTCAGCGGCACGTTGTTCGCCGGGGATGTCGCGGGACGCTGTGTGATCGTACTCGACGATTTGATCAGTTCCGGAACGACTGCAGCGCGCGCGATCGGCGCTTGCCGCCGTGCGGGAGCCGCACGTGTCGAGTTCGCGGCCACCCATGCGTCCTTTGCTGCGGAGGCCCGTCGTCTGTTCGATCAGGATCCTCCGGACAAGGTGCTGGTCACCGACTCGGTTGACCTCGGCGAGAGCTTCGGGCCCTATTTGCGGGGGCCGCTCGCGGTGCTCAGCATCGCGCCGCTCTTTGCCGAAGCGATCCAAAGATTGGAAAACGGCGGCTCGCTGTCGGAACTGGACGGTTTGTGACCCGGGCGACGCGGGATGACACAGACTGAAGCACCGCCGCGTTCACTTTCTTAGGAGCGCCGGTTTTCGCGGCTCAACCGTCTCGCAGCAGCGAAAGCCCAGGTGGTAATTGGCATGGCTTTGGGCATCCATGACCCGGGTACCGTGCCAGAATGGAGCCCGCCAGCGGCACCAATCCTCATGCGCGCGATACGTGTCGAAGATAAACCAACTCCCCTTCATCTCTGTATATCCCAGATCCTTGCTGCCGAGACTCGCCATCTGTTGTGCGTTCAACGGCAGGTTCATGTGTTCCGCAGCATTGCCGTTGAGGTCGTAGACATTCAGCGGGCTGCGGCAGGCCGGGAAATCGCCGGTGGGATACGTGTTTGACCCGCACAGCTGCCAGCCCCCGCCGGGGCATCCGGCGGTCTTGAAACTGCCGGTGGCACACACGCCGCGTTGATATTCCCGTCCGTAGCCCCACGATTGATCGGCCTGGTGGGCGGCGTTGTGCGCCAGCCGCATTCGGTGGATTGCAGACTCCGGCTCCTGGTCGTGCGCCAGATCGAAGCGGTAATCCGGTGGCTGTAGGCTTCCGGCGCATGCTCCCTCCCATTCGTGCGCATCGCAGAGTCGCTTACCCTCCGCCGCGCAAATTTGCGCCGCCTCCCGGGCCTTGACCCACACCACGGGATACACACAAGGGATGTCCGGAAATTCAAACTGATCGATGCAGGCTTTGGCCTGTTCGGCGCTGGCAGTTTTCGGGTCATACAGCGGAGCCATGTATTTGTGCCCGCAGATCTGCTCGAATTGCGCATTGTCATAGCTGATTCCGGTCTTCTCGAGCTTCGCCGCGCACTGTAGCGCCGTGACCGGATGCTGGGAGATGGCGGGGTTGCCCTGGCCTAGTACGGATGAGTGAGCGAATATGGCGCGAATATCGCGCATTTGCTCATCTGTCAGCCCGTGGACCTGCTGCAATTGCTCGAACAACAGCTGATTCTGTTCGCGCAGGGTGGTCTGTCCAGCCGCGGCCATCGTGATGCCAACCAGCAGACAAAGCATCGTTAATCGCGTCATGGCGCCGTTCACTTTCGAGTGAGATAAAAGAAATCCCGATCGTCGGGAAAGCTCAGGAACCGCGGCGCGAGTTCGTCGCCTCCCTTGCGGTCGACTTCGGCCATGCCTTCGATCAAATGCTCGACCGCAATCTTGCCATTCTTGTGCGGGTAGACAGCGAAGTACGTATGCTCGAGTGCATTCATATCGAGATGCATGGCATATTGGCAGCCATAGGCCTGGAAAACCCTAGCCATTGCGCTCGGCGTCGCGTCCGAAAAATACCCATAGATCAGAAATCGCGGCGCCACCGCGCCCACCAAGCACGCGCCCGCACGCAGCGTGCGCAAATGTTTCTCGCTGGAACCTGACCAATTGCCCGGCCCCCAGCTGTTGACCAAGGCTCCCGGTGAAGAGGATGCCGTCTTGTCGTCATACTCGATCAAAGGCACCCCGTTTTGGCGTGCGTACCTGATGTGAACCAATTGCGCGTCGTCTGCGGTAGACCAAGTCTTCATCCGCACAGCACGGATGTCATCCACGATTAGCGTTGCCAGGCCGGGCTGCAGCTTGCTGAAGATCACCCCCTGCTCGATGAAACCGTAATGCGAACCGTGATTCTGCAGCGCCAGCGCGCCGTACCGAAAGGCACCGTGTTCGCGTTTGAATCCGCCGGCGAACGTCGCCGCCACGCGCTCCACCGTGAGCGGGTTCACGATTCCATTCACGACCAGCGGCGCCGCACTGCCGATGCCATCTGGCCCGGGAAGCTCGGCATTACGTGCCGATTCGAGCACCCGTTCCGACCATCCGACTCGTGGATGGTCGGTGCCCAGTGCAAATCCGAGTTCGAACTGCGCCAGATCGATGGCCACCATATAGTCCAACGCGGCTGCTTCTACCGCATCCAATTCGTTCACGGTGCGGCTTTCCCGACGTGACGGCGATACGGCAAGCGCCGCCGGCTGAATGACGCTGACGAACATTCCGGCGATGCCGCGAACGGGATACCACTGTCCGAGAAACAACCCTGCACGCCCCTGTCCGACATCGACCCCAAGGTGTTCGGGTAAAACCGCGGGCCGGGAAATGGCCGCGGCGACTTGCGCTGGCGGCGGCGCGCCCGCCGACACCGGACGCGCGGGCGGAATCGATGTACTCCCAGCTTCGCCCTTCTCCACGAATGCATCCGCAAATAATTCCTGCTTGACGAAACCGACGATTCGCTCGCCTCCCCACACATGATCTCGCAGATAATTCGTGACTCGCTCGAGGTGGGTATACGATCCCGCCACGGCATTGCGCAGGTAAAGCCGATCACCGCAAAGGGGTGCATACGGCAATTTTGACCGCTGCGCTTGCAGCAATTCGTTCACTTGCCCGTTCCGCCACAGTTCGCATTCCAGGTCGCGGCCGGCGGCTGCAATCCGAAGTCCCTCACCCTGTGCGCCCAAGGTCAGCTTCTGCGTATCCGGCCGTGGGTTCTCCAAATGGTAAAATAGCGGCTTTCCGCCGGCGCCAATGCGCAGCGTGAGCAGGAACCATCCATTGACCCCGGGGTTGAGATTGATCAAGGTTGCCGAGCCTCGATCACCGGACATTTTGAAATCAGCGCTCACCGTGCTTCGGAACGGCTGCAATTCGACGATGGTCTTGGGGACCTCTGCCCGATACTCCTTCGACTGGGCTGCCGCCATCTCCGCGTCAACGACACCGGCGTCCAGCCGCCCTGCGGAGACGGTTAGTATCGTAATCCCGCCCAGACACAGGGCCGCTGTCGCAGCGAGCCGTATCGAACGCTTCATATCGCCAATGCGGCGAACAATCCCATGCCCGCGAGCGCGCACAAACTGCCTCGATCCGAAAGCGCAAACATCACCGGGTCGTCGATGAAGCGCCCTCGCGTTGCCATGAGCCACAAGTAACTGATCCAGTACAGCAACAGCAGACAGATCCCCCAAAAATAATCGTGCCGCGCATATAGGCGCTGGCTGATCTCTGTATTCGTGTACAGGGCAAGCACCATCACCGCCAAGTATCCGCTCACGACCCCAAGGACGAGCAGCAGGATCTTGTCCTGAGTCACGTAGCCGCGTGCATGTACCCCTGCTCCGCGCGCCGCGGATTCCAGAACCACCAGCTCGGCGTAGCGCTTGATTAGCGCCAGACTGAAGAAAAGAAAGATGCAGAGAGCCAACAGCCACGCGGAGATTCGAATGTCGACCGCAACCGCTCCCGCCGCCACCCGCAATGCGTATCCGCCCGCGAGCACCAACACGTCCACCAGCGGTATATCCTTGAGCTTCAGCGAATACCCGATCATCAAGGCACTATACAGCCCCAATACGCCCGCGAAGGCCATCGACAAATGCCAGGCCATGACAAAGGCGAGGAGGAACAGAACCGGCATCATCGCCAACGCATGCACGAGCCGAATCCGCCCGGACGCCAGCATTCTTTCCCTCTTGCGGGGATGACGCCGATCGGCAGGCAAGTCGAGAAGATCATTCAGCAGGTAGAGCCCTGAGGCACACAGATTGAACGCAACGAACGCCAGCAACGCCCTGCCCAGGAGGGGAGCTTCGAAGATGCGGTGCACTGCCGCCAGCGGCACGAATACCAGGACATTCTTGATCCAATGAAGCGGGCGTAGTGCGTTGAGGTAGTCCTGCCATCGCGGCCCCTGGCCGCCGAAGACCCTCTCGATCGGCGTGGTTTTGGCAACCCTTCTCGCAAGCCACGGTGAGGACGACGTCAACAGCGCACGCCGCGCCAGCTTCCACACGTGCCCATCACGAGCATCATTGCCGATGTAATCGAATCCCCTGGGCCCGAAAGCGGCGGCCAAGCGGTCGCGTTTGCGCTCCCCGCTCAAATTCACGGCACCGTCACTCGCGAATATCTGGTCGAACAGGCCCACCTCCGCGTTGATCTCCCGTGCCAGGTTCTCGTCGGCCGCAGTGGCAAGAACCAGCGAACGGCCGAGCCGCTTCTGCTCCCGCAAAAACTCCAAGAGTTCGCGGCGATACGGCAGCCAATGGGCATCGGGAGTCGCCGCCGCGGCCAACCGCTGTTTGAAGTATGCACGCCCCTTCATCAACCAGAGAGGCAATTTAAGCACATTCAAAGGCCGGGTCCGCGCCAGCACGAATAACGATTCGATCATGGAGTCCGTGCGCAGCAGGGTTTCGTCAAGATCAACGACGAGGGGTACTCGATCCGGCGCGCCCGCATCGATGGAATCATTTTTTGCCGCCGCGTGCATACAGCTAAAAGAGATATTTTGCCAAGGTCAACGCACCCTTCTTCCAGGGGACGCGATGCGTCACCCCCGTCTTTCCGCGGTAGTCGTCGCGGTGTCCGACATACCAGTCATAGTTGCGGAGAAGCGCCATTGTATTTGAATACTGCGGCGTGAAGCCCAGCCGCGTTTCCAGGCGATCAATCGAGACGAAGCTGTCGCGCGCGGCTGTTTCGTAGATCCATTGGTACAGCGGGGACAGATGCAGGCGCTCGAGCAGTTTGAGCAACCCGATCACCGGCTTCGCCGGCACACCGATCACGCGCTTGCCATGACCGGCGCGATCTAGCACCGCCTGAAAGTTCTCGCGCATCGTACCGAATTCCTTGGCGCCGACGTTGAAAGTATCATTGACTATCTGCACATCCCGGGTCGCGCAACGGAATATCACCTCGCAGAGATCCGCGACGTCGAGCAGCTGATAGCGATTCTGTCCCGAGCCCAGCACGGGAAAATTCCTGCCCTCGTAGGCCCAATCGTAAAGCAGTTCGAAAACGCCCAGCCGCTCGGGCCCCACGAAGCTTTTTGGGCGAAGAATAGGAGCGCAGCCACCTTTGGTGCGGGCTTCGAGACATAGCTGTTCCGCACCGATCTTGGCGGCGCCGTAGGGCCCCACCCCCTGCAACCGATCATGCTCGAACACCGGATGGTGGTCCGGAATACCGTAGACCGAGGTCGATGATATGTAGATGAACCGCGCGATGGCGTGTCGAGCTGCACTTTCAAGCAAGGTCTTCGTGCCGCCGACGTCGGTCGATTGGATCTCCTGCGCGCTCGCAAGCGGCAACGCCGCCGCACAATGGACCACCATGTCCATTCCCGTCATTGCGCGCTCGACCGCGACGGGATCGCGAATATCCGCGCGCATGACATCGACTTGTCCCCGCTCTGGGTAGTCAAAGTCGGCGATATCCATCGATCTCACCCGATATCCCCGCCCGAGCAGATGGCGGCATAGATTGATGCCGAGAAATCCGGCGCCGCCGGTGACGAGAATCGACGGCTGCATGATCAGTACGCGCAACCTTCGCCGGCCAGGCGTTGATCCACCTCATTTTCTGCCGCAAGCCAATCATCTATTTCATGGCCCGGAGCGAAGCCGCGGCGTTGCGCCATGAGATAGGCCGTCTCGGAGATGCACGCCTCACGATTCACGTGAATGCGCGGAGCGATGCATAGGTCCCAGGGGATGCCGTTCGGTATCGACACCGCAGAGGTCTTTCCCATTTCGATATTGTCCATGCGCGTCTCCATGAATTGAGGGGAACATCCGGATGAGCACAATGTAGAGATCGTCTGAAGCGGACGATATGCGGGAAAGTGTCATCCGCCTACGTAGTTGCCTGCAGAGTGGAAGCGCAAATGGACGAACTGCCAGTCTGCGACCGCTACCCCTCGGCATTGAGGGCCGACGTTCCCTCTTGTTTATGCTCCGGTTTCTCCGTCATGGTTGCCTCGGTGAGCAGCAGAATGCTGGCGACTGATACCGTGTTTTGAATCGCGATCCGCACAACCTTGGTCGGATCGACAATGCCCGCCTCGAACAGGTCGACGTATTGCTTGCGCGATGCATCGAACCCTATGTTGCCGGAGGCTCCGAGCATCCTGCTCACCACGACGCCCCCATCGACGGCGGAGTTTTCAGCGATCTGCCGTGCGGGCGCCTCAAGCGCTTGTCGCAGGATCTGACTGCCGGTCCGCTCATCGCCCTCGCAGTGCACCTCGACCGCGGCGAGTGCGCCGCAGGTCTTGAGCAATGCAAGGCCGCCGCCCGGTACGATCCCCTCCGCCACCGCTGCCTTCGTGGCGTTGATCGCGTCGTCAAGCGCATCCTTCTTCGCCTTCATTTCCGACTCGGAAGGCGCTCCGACGCGGATCACCGCCACGCCCCCGGAAAGCTTAGAATCTTCTCGCGCGCCTCGGAGCGAAACAGCAATTGTTTGAATGGCATGGCGAAATTTTCCCTTGGATACCGACCCATGAAGTTTGGGGCAGGTCCTCGGCATTTCTCTGCAGGGAATCAACCTACAATGCTGCAGGTTGTCCTTAGGCGCAGCCAGCCTACGGCTGGTGGGACGGCAGTGTTTGCAGGACGGCGGCTATCCGCGCCTGCGCCCGGGCATCGAGTGTTTCGATCAATCCGACCACATTTTCGATGACTCCCTCGTCGCTGAGGGCGCGCGCCAGCCGGCTGTCCTGCATGACGTCAAAAATGGATTTCGCTCTGCCGTCGATAAACACCCGTGTGCTGATCAGCCGCGCGCCGTGGCTGTAGTCCGCGTACCGCCAGCCATGGACGGTACTCAGCGATTGAATCGGCTTCCCCTCGGAATGCCAGCCGTAAATTGCCACTCGGTCAAGGTGGCTCCGCAGGCGATTCGTCAACACGAGATCCTTCTTATCTCCGGCGACCAGGGACCCCAAAGATACGTCGAGCGCAGCGCGTTGCGCCCCGACCAATTCATTGTGTCGCAGGGAGTATTCGGTTGAGCGCATTTCACTGCCGGCCGGCAGCGGATGCGGAGCCAAATGCACCGCGGCCTGGGTATAAATCGCGTCGACCATTCGCGGCGTCGGCAACGTGAAGCCGAAATCTCCTGCCGCCGACAGTGCCGTAGCCAGGCGCATCGGCATCAGCAGAAAATCATCGTCGGAACCAATCGCCAAATAATCCGGAGCCGCACATATGACGATATCGACCGGCGCGTTGCTCCCTGTGGCCGATCGCAGATGGATCGGCACCAACGCACGCAAAAACTTCGGGATGTTCCCCGAGAGTAGCTCGCGCTGAATGCGCGACTCCCGCTCATCATCGCCGAGCCCCCGAATTGACTCCGCGAACGCGTGTCCTCCGCGCGCATCGGTCGCGCGTGTCGGTATCCTCTGCGCCAACGAATCGTCGCAGGGACCGCGCAATGCTGCTGCTCGGGCGGCGTTCAAGCCGGCAGCCAAGGCGATTGCTGCGATGCAAATATAACTTCGTATGGGCATCAAATCAGTATCGCAGCTAGACTTACCGGCGGCAACTCGCCATCTGCTTAGTGTGATCGCCGGCCTGGATCACCTAACTACGCCCCAAAGCCGCGGAGATCCCCTACTTGGGTGGGTACATCCGCGACTATCGGCGAGCGGGTGGATTCACTACGCTGCGACGAAATGATCACTTCATGCGTACGCGATGGCGATTCAGTCGCAGCTTCGTCCGGTTTCTTACCCGACGATCTGCTGACACCGTGCGCATTTCCCCATCCAGTCGCGCATTTGGAATTGCGCGAGACAAATATCTCCTGGGTCATCCTGACTGGTCCGTTTGCGTACAAGATCAAGAAGTGCGTTCAACTCGGATTCATCGACACCTCGACCCTGGCGAGGCGGCGTTTTCTGTGCGAGGAAGAATTGCGGCTAAACCGGCGTTTGGCGGCAGATCTTTATGTGGATGTTGTGGCAATTACCCGCGATGAGGCTGGCCTGCACGTCGGCGGCGAGGGCCTGATCGTCGAATATGCGGTGCGAATGAAGCAATTCGAGACCTCGCAGGAGCTCTCGGCGCTGCTCGATCGCGGCGCTGTCAGCGCTCGAGAATTCGTCGACCTTGCTCAGCGATTGGCGCAATTCCATGAACTCGCGCCCAAATCACCCGCGGGCAAGGATTTCCCGTGCACGCAACATTTGCACGATGCCGTGCTCGGCAATCTGGCCATTCTGCTGTCCCACCTTGACGGGGATACCACCTTGCCTGAGATGGGAGTTCTCGCAGACTGGACCCACGACTACCTTCACGACTCGTGGCAGCAACTCCGCGCGCGCGAGAACTCGGGCTACATCCGCGAATGCCACGGCGATCTGCATGCGCACAATGTCGTCCGTTGGCGCGATCAGTTGGTTCCCTTCGATTGCCTGGAATTCGATCCCCATCTGCGCTGGATCGATGTGATGAACGATGCGGCCTTCCTGGTGATGGATTTGATGGCGCACGGTCGCAAGGATCTGGCGTACGCCTTTCTCAACGCCTATTTGGAGCACACCGGAGATTACGGTGGCGTACGGCACCTGGCATTCTATTCAGTGTACCGCGCCTTGGTTCGGGCAATGGTCGACAGCATCGGCGTGGAGCACGATGGCGCCCGCCGTCGCGATTTTACAGCTCGACTGCGCGCGCGGATAAAGGCTGCGGCCGCATACATAGATCGCCCCGCTTCTGCGCTGTTCATTATGCACGGTCTATCGGGCTCGGGTAAATCCTGGCTGAGCGGGCAGCTTGCTTCGCAGTGGGGTGCGCTGCGCATTCGATCCGATGTGGAGCGCAAGCGTCTCGGCGCAGGGCGCGATCTTTATACGCCCGAGATGAATCGCCTTACGTACGTCCGTCTGCACGAAGCGGCGGAGATCTGTCTGAAGGCAGGGCTGGATACCATCGTTGATGCCACGTTTCTCAATGGCGAAGATCGGCGCCTGTTCCGCGATTTGGCGATACGAATGGGCAGTCAATTTGTCATTGTGGCCTGCGAGGCGGATCCTGCGGCGCTCGTTCAACGCATCGAGACGCGAGCACCGGTGCGCACGGATCCCTCGGACGCCACCGTGCGGGTGCTGGAGCGCCAGTTGAAAAATTGCGCTCCCCTTGCCGCGGATGAGCAAGCGGCGGCTGTCAGAGTCGATACGACGGCGGCACAGGCATCTGAGAAAGCCATTGCGGCGATCCGGAGCCGTTTGCTGCACGCTCAATCTTAACGCAAGTAAAGCCAGGGCAGCCAAAGCGCGAGAATCATCCCAAGGTGGCTGGGACAGACCCGAAGCGCAAACGCGCGGCCGCCGAATATCAGCGATGCCCCCGCTTTGACCAGCGTGTTCAATGTAATCGCCAACATCGCAGCAAAGGCCGCCGCCGCAAGTTCGAGAGTGCCGGACGAAGCCAGGCGTCCCGCCGACGCGGTCGCGGCATGCGTGTCGATCAATCCGCCGAGAGCGATCATGGCTTCGGCACCCGAGGGCCCCAGAAGGGTCTGAAGCAGGGCCGCCAGCAGGCACATGGCCGCGAACGCGCCGGCAAATAGGAAGGCCAATTTCGGCTCAAAGGCGCGCCCGGAAACCGGCTTCGCAGGCGCCGCGGACTTCTTGGCCGTCAACGCAAACGCCAAGCCATATCCCGCCGCGATGATCCCCATCGCGGCAATGCCGGGACCAAGATACGGCAAGAGCTTCACGTTGGTCATGGAGATCACGATCAACAATTCTATTGCGGTTGCGATGGAGGAAAACGCGGCCCCCGCGATGGCCCCGCGCAAAATCGATGGATCTTCGCGGGCTTGTCTGGCGACCGCGGCAATCGTCACGATGCTCGAGATGAAGCCGCCGCAGAATCCTGCAACCGCCAACCCTACTTGAGAACCCAGCATGCGGCGCGCGACATAACCCAAAGCGTTGACGCCCAACATCAGAATGGTGAGGCGCCACACGATCCGCAAATTCACCACACCGAACGGGTCGACGGGCCGGTCCGGCAGCAAGGGCAAGACGATGAGGGCCGCGCCCGCCAGTAGTGTCGCGTCGCGCAGCTCCCGTTCGGAAAGTTGTGAAACGGCAAATGTGTGCAACGTCGACTTCGCACTGATCAGCAATGTGACCAGCACGCCCAAGGCGGCGGCGAGTTCGATCTGCCCTACCGCCATGAACCCGATCACAAACGCGGCAAGCAACGCAAATTCCGTTGTCAGGCCAGGGTACTGAACCTGATTGGCGCGATATGACAGCGCGTTCAAGATCACCACGCCCGCGCCCGCGAGTCCCAGCGCCACATCCGAATGCAACAGCGCGGCCATCGCACCCAACAGTGCCACCAGCGTAAACGTACGCACACCCGCCGCTTGGGCGGCAGTACCCGCGCTCTTGTGTTTCTCGCGATCCAGCCCCATCAGCAGCCCTACGCCTAAGGCCACCGTAAGGCTGGCTGCACGCGAATCCCATAAGCTCAACAAGGCAGGGGCATCAGGCAGCCGATGCCCTAACCAGCGTCACCTGTGGCGTTGCCCTGCCCTGTTGAGCTACACCGCGCACCAGCATCACGGGTACCGTAGCCGCTCTTACCACTTGTTCGGCATCGCTGCCCATGGCGAGCCTGGCGAGGCCGCGACGCCCGTGCGTCCCCATGACGATGAGGTCCGCCGGCCATTGCTTCGCTTGCGCGAGGATCGGGTCGGCAGCCACGCCGCCGATGGATTCGAGCAACACGGTGTCCACCTTCACGCCTTCGCGCTGCGCCGCTTTTTCCGCGTTGTCGAGCACCTCCCGGCCTCCCTTGACCAGCGACTCGATCAGATTCGCGGCGTAAAGCCCGGGGGCATAGGTGTAGTCGAGAATGAAATCATTGACGATATGCACCAATCGCAGTTGGCTGCCCTGCGCCTTGGCAATCTTGATCGCCTCATTGAGTCCGCGCGCCGCGGTCTCGCTGCCGTCGACCGGGACTAGAATCTTGCCGTACATGGTTGACCCCTCTTAAGTGTGACCGTGATCCGACGGGCCACCCGACCCGAACGGCGACAAAGCTGATTTGTCCGAGTGCATTTGTACCATCGGTCATGCCGCCCGGCTGCTCGGAGTTTCCACCGCGCGCTTCGGGTTGCCCTCATTGTTTGAAGGGGCATTGCCGCGCAACCTGCACGCGTCCGTCCGTGATGGAAGAGCGCTCTATGAGTGGAATATTGCATATTGCTTACAAGCTGCTCGTCAACGACCGGGCAAAGTATGCAGCACTGCTGGTCGGGATCACTTTCGCCGTGTTCCTGATGATCGAGATGACATCCCTTTTTGCCGGTATTCTCACCCGCTCGTCCGCGACAGTCATCAACATCGGCGCTTCGATCTGGGTGATGGACCCCGCCATTCAGACCGTCGCCAACACGATTCCGCTGCCGGATTATGTGCTGGATGAAGTCCGCAGCATATCGGGCGTGAAGTACGCGGTGCCACTCTATTCCGGCGCCGCGCTCCTGAAACTGCCCGACGGCGTCTACCAAGCCGCGAATGTCATAGGGCTGGACGACACCAGTCTGTTCGGCAGACCCGTCCTGGACGGCGGAAACATCGAGAACATCTATGCCGAAAACGCCTTCATCGCGGTCAAGGACTCGGAGTTCTACAAGCTGGAGAATCCGACGGTCGGGAGCGAGTTTGAACTGAACGATCATCGCGGCGTGATCGTCGGCATCGCCCATGTCGCATCGAGCGGATTGTTCGGGGTGCCGACGCTCTATACCACTTACCATCGCGCCCTTCAGTACATTCCGAGCACGCGATTCACTATTTCCTACCTGCTCGTCGAACCGAAATCCCCCGCCGATGTGGCATCGATCAAGCGGTAGGTCGCCGCCGCGGGGTACCTGGCGCTGACCAAGGATGAATTTGTGCGGAAGATCTCTGATTTCTACAAGTACAAGACCGGGGTCGGCACCAACATGCTCATCATGACCGTCATCAGTTTCGTCATCGGATTGTCGATCTCGGGACAGACCTTCTATACCTTCGTGATCGAAAACCTCGAAAAGTTCGGCGCTCTGAAGGCCAGCGGCGCCAAGGGCCGCGAATTAATCCTTCAATCCCGCCGCAAATCCCTATGCCAAGGGAATTTATGCCAACGGAATCATCGAGAGCGTTCAGGCCCAGGGCGAAAACATCAACATCTATCCCGAGGTCGCCGGCCCCATCACGCAGGTGTTGGTCGCTGAGGGCGCCAAGGTCCGGAAAGGCGATCTCTTGCTGACGATCGACGATTCGGTCCAGCGCGCCATGACCGCACAGCAGGCATCGCAGGCGGAGGCGGCGAAGACGCTCCTGGAGGAACTCCACGCCCAGCCGCGGCGGGAAGCCCTCGCCGTCGCCGCTGCTCAGGGTGACAACGCGCTCGCCACGCTCAAGAACGCGCAGGACCAGCTGGCCAAGCAGGAACAATCCCATGCCATCGAGGCGAAGTCGGTGAGCCAGGGCACCTTGGATAACGCGAGAAATGCCGAGAAAATGGCTGCCACGAACCTGGGAGCCACGCGAGAACGATATGCACCGGCCAATGTCGGGCGAGAACTCGCCGGGCACGGTATTCAATCTGTTCACGCTATCAACCAGCGTCACCTACGCGCTCGACTTCTTTGGCGGCCAGAGGCGTCTGGTCGAGGGATTGCGCGCCGAGGTCGACGTGGCCCACGCGAACGAGCACGCGGCCTTCATAGCGCTCGCGGCCAACATCGTCAACACGGTGATCGCCAAGGCCGCGTATCGCGCCGAAGTCAATGCCACCGTACAGCTAATTGATTTGCAAAAAGAGCAGCTGCGGCTAGGTGAAGTTCAAGCGCAGGCGGGCACGGTTCCGTATTCAATCGTCTTGAGCCTGCGCAGTCAGCTCGCCACCTACCAGGCCACGGTTCCGCAGCTCGAGCAGAGATACACGCAGAGCGCTCATCTGCTCGCGGCGCTGACGGGTCATGTGCCGGCGGAGTGGTCCGCACCTGCGGTAAACTTGAGCGACCTCACGCTGCCGAGCGATCTCCCGGTCAGCCTGCCGTCCGCACTCGTGCAGCAACGCCCGGACATCCTTGCGGCGGAAGCGGCCGCCCATGCGGCCAGCGCCAATATCGGGGTCGCCAGCGCGGCATTGCTGCCCAATTTCACACTGACGGGGAGTGTCGAGGCCGCCACCAATTCGAGCCAGCGCCTATTCCGCGCCGGTGGCAAGGCATGGAGCGTCGGCGCTAATGCCACCGCGCCGCTGTTCGAAGGCGGCACGCTGTGGTTCAAGCGCAAAGCGGCCATGGATAGCTATGCGCAGACGATGGCTCTATATCGCCAAACGGTGCTGGACGCATTCGAGCAAGTGGCGGACTCCTTGCGCGCACTCGATCACGATGCACAGACGCTGCTCGCACAAGAAGAGGCACTTGCCGCCGCCCAGCAAGCTATGCGCCTGATTCAGGCAAATTATCGCGCTGGCCTCGCCACCTATCTCGACGTCTTGAATGCCGACGCGCAGCTCCACCAGGCAAGCATTGCGGAAATTCAGGCGATCGCTGTGCGCTACCAGGACACGGTGGGGCTGATCGCCGCGCTCGGCGGCGGATGGTGGAACACCGAGCCGGGCGCCGCCCAGACGAGCCGCGCGCCGCACCTCAATCAGGACGCGGGAGGATAATCCGTATACCCAACTGCTCCGCCGCCGAAGAACGTCGCTCGATCCGGCATGGCCAGGGGTGCGCCGGACCAGAACCGCGCCACCAGATCGGGGTTGGCGATATAAAGTCTGCCGAACGCGATCAAGTCTGCCTGCAGGTGGCGCCGAGCTTCCATGGCGAGGTGCAAATCATAGCCGTTGTTGGCGATGTATCGACCGTTGAATTTTAGGCGCAGCGCTTGCGTATCGAATCCAGCGGGCATTTCGCGGGCGCCTTGAGTGATGCCCTCGATCACATGAAGGTAGGCGAGCCTGAAAGTGTTCAGGCACTCGACGACATGACCATAGGTGGCCGCCGGGTCGCTGTCCAAGGCGGCATCGTTGACGGGGCTCACGGGCGAGAGCCGGATGCCGACGCGGGCCGAACCGCATGCGTTCACCGCCGCCTGGACGACTTCAAGCAGGAATCGCGCTCTCTTCTCCCGCGATCCGCCATAAGCATCGGTGCGATGGTTGGTGCTATCGCGCAGGAATTGCTCGATCAGGTAGCCATTGGCCGCGTGAATTTCCACGCCATCGAAGCCAGCGGCAAGTGCATTGCGCGCAGCGTTGCCATATTGCTCGACGATCTCAGAGATTTCTGCGGTTTCGAGCGCACGCGGCGTCACGCATGGCTGAAATCCGGCCTCCGTGAACGCGGTGGCATTGGGGCGCAGGGCGGAGGGCGCCACGGGCAGAGCATTGTTGGGCTGCAACGCGGGATGGGAGATCCGCCCGATATGCCAGAGTTGCAGGAAAACGCGTCCACCTTTGTCGTGAATCGCCTTCGTCACCGGTTGCCAGGCGCCAATCTGGGAGGCGTCATAGATTCCGGGGGTAAACGCGTACCCTCGTGCCTGCGCGGATATATTAGTGCCCTCGGCGACGATCAACCCTGCCGATGCGCGCTGCCCGTAATACACCGCCATCAGCGGCGTAGCGGTGCCGCCCGAACCGGCACGGCTCCGCGTCAGCGGTGCCATGACAATCCGGTTGGCGAGGCGAAAGCTGCCCAATTGCACGGGATCGAACAGATCTGTGCGTGAAGCCGGAAGTTCGTCGGTTGCGGTGGACAGCAAAGGTCTATTTCCGAATAGCTAAAATTATTCGAGGCTGCTTCGACGTCGTACAATCAGGACGCGCGATGCGCAGCCTGTGCAAAATATTCGCGAGTCTTGGCCGCGATCTGCCGATCGGTCATCTTGTCCTCGGTCTCCACCGCGGCAATGCGTGCAGCGAGTCCCTTCCGCTCAAACCGCTTCCGCAGTTCTCCCTTGGCTTCGCCCGGACCGCAAATCAGCAGCGACTCGGCTGTCCGTACGGCGGCAATCACCGCGTCGTAGAAGACATCGAGCGCTTGTGTCAATGCTTTCTGGCGCCGGTCGTCTGCTGGCACCTGGAGTGCTTCATAACGGCCGTGCAGAGGCGAATCGCCCGATCGCTCTGGATGTTTTTCGACCGCCGAAAATAGGACGCTCATGCGTTCTTCACCCGCTTCGATGGTCACAATCACTGCCTTCCGGTGGTCTATCCAAATGCCGGCCTTAATACTCATTGCTTTCCCCAGATTATTCCGAATGCGTCGCCAGTATGCGCACAGATGAATGCAGGGCGACACAGTACAGACCGGCGGCTCGTACTGGAAAATACGTATGGATGGGGTTCGCGCATGGGAGGCCGGCAATTGCATCGCGGGAAATACCAATGGTCAGCCTGCCCCCGCTTCCTTAGTATCAATCGAGAAGGCATTGATTTTGAAACTGAAGAGATATTTGTGAAAACTGATGCAGAAATTCGACGCGCCGTGGAATCCGAGCTGCAGTGGGACCCAAGCATTGATGACAGGAAGATTGTGCGCTGCGATGGAATTTTTCGCTCGCGGACACGCAGGTGAAACCCGTGGTCAAGGACGGATGGGGCACTCTCAGCGGAAAGGTGGCTTTCGGGTTTCAACGAAATTCAGCGCTGAGCGCCGTGCGGAACCTGATTGGCGTGCAAGGAGTCACCAGCAACATCGTGGTCGCTTCCCCGGTCAAGGGGGCAGATGTCAAACGAAAGATAGAAGATGCATTCAAGAGACATGCCATTCAGGATGTCAAGGACAGCGAAGTGAAAGTGGACAACTCCACCGTCACGCTCAAGGGACATGTCCATACCTGGCAGGAGCACGCAGATGCCGACCGCGCGGCGTGGGCTGCTCCAGGTGTCGCCCATGTCGAAAATCGGTTGGTAATTCAATGATCCGCTGACTGTCTCGCCGGGCATGGTTCGCCGCCCCCCGCCACTTCGGGCGCTGCGCGGAGAGCCGGCCTGGGCATGTGAATAAGGGACCGGCGCAATATTATGCGGAAATTCGCAGCTGTACGCAGCCCGCAAATCCGGCACACTGGCGGTGGGGCGAAACCTAGACAGGGACTTGGCGGGGAGAGGTGCACTTGAGCGAAATTAGGTCGGACTTTCCCGGGTCGGAACCCATTCTCAAGCGATTGCTGGAAATTGCGCGAGCCTCGGTTCTCGCGGAAATGGCGAGCGGTGTCGCGCATGAGCTTAATCAACCCCTGGGCGCGATTGCGACCTTCGCTCAAGCCGGCGAGCGTATGCTCGATCGTCCCAATCCTATGCTGAGCCGCGCGCTGGACGTTTTTCGCCAGATCAATCAAGAGGCGCTCGGTGCCGGCGAGGGCATCAAGCGCATTCGGCGCTTGTTCGAGCAGGGGTCGCCGCAGCGCATTCGATGCCAGATGCCGGAACTGGTGGAAGAACTACGGCCGGTGTTCGAAATTCTCGTGAATCGCACCGAGGGCGCCGTACGGGTGGATATGCCCGACACGGTCCCCGACTTATTGATCGACCGCATGAGAATTCAACACGTGCTATATGCATTGGCGCAAAATGCCGTCGAGGCCGGCTCACAATTGTCGAGTGCACCTTCGATTCGAATCGATGTGTCCGCGGACCGCTACGTCGTCGAGACCGGAATCACGGATTCGGGTCCCGGAGTCCCCGCGGAACTGCAGCAGCAGCTCTTTCGCCCCTTCTTTACCACAAAATCACAAGGTACCGGACTCGGCCTGGCTTCGAGCCGCGCCATCGTCGAGGCGCATAACGGAACCATGGGGTTTGAGAATTTGCCCGCCGGCGGCAGCCGATTTTGGTTTCGGCTACCGCTCACGGCAATTGATCGGAGTGCTCATGGCGACAACTAATGAAAAAAACATCGCGCCGATGGTTTACGTGGTCGATGACGACGATGGCATGCGGCGCGCGCTCGACACGCTCTTGAGCACGGTCGGATATAAAACGGCTGTGTTCTCGCGTCCGAGCGAATTCCTCGCCAAATTCAAGCCGGATGCCCCGGGTTGTCTGGTGCTGGATATCCGCATGCCGGATATGAGCGGCCTGGAATTGCAGCAGCATCTGAATCGGGCGGGCTCCATGCTGCCGGTGATCTTCATCACGGGTCACGGCGATGTCCCAATGGCGGTGCAGGCGATGAAGGAGGGCGCTTTCGAGTTCATTCAGAAGCCATTTCGGGATCAGGACCTGCTCGACCGCATCAATCACGCCCTGAAGCTGGATGCCGAGAACCGCAACACCGTCGCCCGCCGCACCGAGGTGCAGCACCGCCTAGATTCGTTGACGCCGCGTGAACGCCAGGTGATGGACATGGTGGTCGACGGCGCGGCCAACAAAGTGATTGCCATCGACCTGAACCTGAGCGAACGCACGGTTGAGATCCATCGCGCGAAAGTCATGGAGAAAATGGGTGCGCGGTCGGTGGCCCATCTCGTCAAGCTGCACCTGACGCTCACCGACGGGGCGTAAGCCTCGCCCGCTCAGGAGCCTGCGGCGCGCTGCTGGTTCAACTCGCTTGTCAATTGAGATCGTGCCATCGTTTCATCAATTCCTTGCGGAATAACTTAAATTCCTTGAACCGCTCGCGCTTACGCCGCTCGAGTTCCCCGACAATGGTATGCGTTGCCCGACGAGGCATCCGGCGGGCGCGCAACGATTCGCGCAGGTTCTCCTCGTCGTGCATATCTCCGAGGCAGTCCTGCAGGCGCTGCAAACTCTTCAATTCCGACTGCGCAGCGAGCGGCGGTTTCGCGCCGATATCCTCCAGTAGATATCGGACCCGCTTCACTCTTAGGCGGAGTCGATGCAGTCGCTTCGCGTTCTTGCCCGCATGGCCCAACGCGTGCCGCAGCCGGCGTCGGGCATGGTTGACCCGCTGGATTATCGTGCCTGCCGCGGGTTCATCGTTTGCCGGCACCAACGTTTCACGCATCGACAACCGCCGCAGCCTCGACAATCTCCCCTGCCAAGGTGCGGCGGCGACCCGCGATCGGAGGCGCCGCAGGGCCGACAGGTATTCATTTTCCACCCGTCCATACAAAGCGTTGGCCTCAATACGAACAGTGGCGGATCCCTCCCTTGCCAATTGCGCTATCTGGCGCCTGGTCACGTGCGCCTCTCGCGCCGTTTCGAGATCGTGTGTCAGCGCCGTAAGTTTCCGCCGGTATTGATTGACTGACCGCGATTCCAATTCCCGGCGGAATGCGTGCAACAATGCCCGCAACCGGCGTGCGGCTACTCGGACATCGTGAATGCGCTTGGGTGTCGCCCTCAACCTCAGCGCCTCCGCCGTACGGTCCAAGGCATGCTGTAAGGCGATGATTCGCTCACTGAGTTGCGAGCTCAGGCTTGAGTCGTCGGACACAGGCGATTGTTGCATTACTTCGGCAGCCTTGGCGCTAGAATATCTGCGCGCAGTCTAAGCCATACTCGGCTCAGTAATAACTCAACGAGTAGCCCAGTGCCCCCGCTGGTCCGCTCACGCGCAATCGCACGCCTCGCGATGCCCGCGGCACGCGGCACGCGGAACTTCGCCGGCTTTACGACCATCACGTCGCAATTCAGTTCGTCCAGAATCCGCTCCGCCGTATTTCCGATCAGCAAGCGCTTGTACCCCGAGCGCGAAATCGCTCCCATGACCACGATGGCGCTGTTGTTCTTACGCGCGGCCTCGGCGATGGCATCGACGGGAGAGCGGCCAACGAAGTATTGGCGCGAACTCGGGATGCGAGCGGTTCGCAGAGCGCGCTTGAAACCCAGTTGCGCCTCACGTCTCGCATTCTCCTGCATCTTCTGCAAAGATTCTGGCGCGAGCATATCGGGCGGAGCCGCCGCGATGAAGCTCCAGTAGGCATGCACCGCCTGCAAGGTTCCCCGCAGCCCAGTCGTCAGCGTACTGCCGATGCGCAATATTTCCCTGTCGAGTTTCAGCGGCTTCTCGTGCGCGTGCCTGGGATCGATCGCGGCGAGTACGGCGGGGCGGCGGGGCGGCGGTAAGGATGCGGATTTTTCACCAGCAACAGAGGCATCGGGCTTTGCCGCACCAGCTCCCAATCGGTCAGCCGTAAAAGCCAGGGCAGGCGATGCCGTCCGGAGTGCAGCGACGCGACGATGAGGTCCGCTTTGATGATCTGCGCCCGGCGCACGACAGCTTCATGGGCGGGATGGTCCCATTCGGCAGAGACGGTCACCTTAATGCCGTGCAGGCGAAGCCGGTCGGCGATTGCCTCAAGGCGGCGTAGCGCGTTCTGCCGCAACTCGTACTCGAGCGAAATCAAGCCTTGGCCGGACGTGACGGCAAGGTCGATATACACGGGCGTCGCCAAGGCGTGATAGAGTTTCAGCTGCGCGCCGTACGCCCGCGCGTTGTGCGCCCTTGAGAACCGCGGGCAGGGGGCTTGGTGTCGAGTTCCTTGACCGCCACTAAAATTCGATGGATTGCAGGCATTGCATCTCCCCGCTTGCAGAATAACGGATCGCGCATGCCACTATTAAGGAAGTTTGAAGCGAGGGGTATCCGTAGTACTACGGTGCACGCCTGCGGCTACTACCTGCAGAGGGACGGCCGCTCGCCTGATCAGCGATCCTTCTATTGCCGCGTTCTCGAGTGGGCGAAACCGGGGACGGCCGGTCCCGGCCTCGTCTGCAGAACATTCTGCAGCAAGAGCAAAGCCTGGGCGGGATCGTCCGCGAAATGAAATAGCGCAAGATCCTTGCGGTCGATCATCCCGTGCCGCACCAAAGCTTCGAAATTGATGATCTCGTTCCAGTAGGCTGTGCCATAGAGAATGACGGGAATCGGACGCTCCAGCTTTCGGGTCTGTGCCAAGGTGAGAATTTCGGTGAGTTCGTCCAAGGTGCCGAAACCGCCGGGGAATACCACCAGCGCCCGCGCCAAGTGCGCGAACCACAGTTTGCGCATGCAAAAATACCGAAACTCGAACGACAGCTCGCGCGTCACATAGGCGTTCGGCCGCTGCTCATGCGGCAAACTGATGTTCAGCCCGATGGTTCTCCCCCCGGCATCGGCGGCGCTGCGGTTGGCGGCTTCCATGATTCCGCCGCCGCCGCCGCCGCTGCAAACGACGTAGCGATGAGCATGCGACGCCAGGCTCTTGGACCAGAGAGTGAGTAGGCGGGCGAGCTCACGTGCCTCCTGGTAGTAACGTCCGAGTGGACCGTCGCTCGAGAGTCGAGCCGAGCCGAAGAACACGATGGTATCGTGAATATTTGCGGCCCGGAAACGATGCAGCGGCCCCAGGTACTCCGCCAAAATGCGCAGCGGCCGCCCGTCTTCGCCGGCCAGAAAGACTTCGTCCTGGTAGGCGAGGCCGGGAGTCGTGGCTGGGGGCTTGGATTGCGTGGGCATCAGCTCGTGCACTCGAAGTCAATGTAGCCGCGCGCCACATCCGTGCGGATCAGCTTGACCTGGCACCGGTCGCCCACATCCAACCCTTCGAATCCCTTCACTACCCTGCCCTCCGTCGTGGGCGTGCGGATCCGTACCCAGGTCCCCTTCGGCGCGGCTCCGGTCACAATGGCGTCGAAGTGACGGCCAATGCGCGACGCCAGGAGCAGTGCCGCTGCCGACTTCGCCACCTGCCGCTCCACCTTGGTGGCGTTGTCTTCCTGGGCTGTGCAGTGTGCCGCCAGTGTGCGCAATGCCTCCGGCGAATAGGGCGCGGCCTGCTCCATGAGGGCCGATTTGAGAAGGCGCTGCGTCAGCAGGTCAGGGAAGCGTCGATTCGGTGCGGTCGAGTGGGTGTAATCGTTGACCGCAAGGCCAAAGTGTCCTTCGATTGCCTGTCCCGGCAGCTCGACCATGTATTCGCCTCTGCCCAGCAGCTTGACGACGCACAGCGACAGGTCGGCGAAATGCTCCGGATCGGCTTGGCGACGCTCGGCAAGGAAGTGACTGAGCGCGACAGGCGACGGCTCGTTCGGCAGGGCCTCGCCGAGCTGCGCCGCCAGCGCGACGATGCGGCTCCATTTCTTCGGTGTCCGCAGCACCCGGCGCAGCGACGGGGCGCGCTTGCTCGCGGGGAAGCGTGCAGTCACGCCGTTGGCCGCCACCATAAAATCCTCGATGAGCTCATGGGCTCTATTCTTGCCCGCGCTCATTCAATTCATCGTCGACCACGTCGAGCGCACCACGCCCCAAGGAACGCTCAAGAGTCAGTTGCCGGCGGCCCTCAATGGGGTGCTGGTCGAAGGCGGTTTTAAATGCGCCGCCGGTGCGTTGGCGCTCAATACCGTCGTCCACCGGCTCTCGGTGCTCTCCAAAGCCCATCAGATCAAGGATCTCCCAAATCCCACGCGCGACCCGGCGGTTCAGGAGCTCTTGCGCCGGGTGCGCCGAGCGTATGCCTCTCGGGGTGTGCGCCCCACGCGCAAAACCGCGCTGACCAAAGACCCGCTTGAAGCGATGCTTGCCACCTGCACCGATGGCCTAATCGGCGTGCGCGATCACGCCCTGCTCCTCTTTTGCTGGGCAAGCGGTGGTCGCCGACGCTCCGAGGTGAGTTCCGCGGTGATGGAGAATCTCGTCAGGGTCAACAACCGGCTGTATCTCTATCACCTGGGACATTCGAAGACTGATCAATTGGGCGCCGAGCAGAACAGTAATGCCGAGAAACCCGTGGCGGACAAAGCAGCCGATGCCCTCACCGCGTGGCTTAAGGCCTCAAACATCATCACGGGGCCTATATTTAGAAGGATCCGAGGGGCTGCCACCGGCGCCGAACCGCTCTCAGCGGGGGCCGTCGCGTTGATCGTGAAACGGCGTGCGCAGCTCGCCGGCCTCGAGGGGGATTTTGGCGCCCACTCGCTGCGCAGCGGATTTGTGACGGAGGCCGGCCGGCAGAATATCCCGCTCGGCGACACCATGGCGATGACGGGGCATCGCTCGATTCAGACGGTGATGCGCTACTTTCAGACCGGCGCGATCGGCCAAACCCGGGCTGCCCGGTTACTGGGCGACGATCCCCCAGGCGGCGGCGGGACCCCCGATTCTGTGGAACTTTAGTGTCGTTTGTTTAAGTTCACCCCAGGTACACGTGGCCACCTCTCGCGGCTCACCACGTCCGGCCTGAATCTAGAGCTGACGGTTCATCCAGATGCCGCCGGGCGGAGCCTGCGCTGGGGCGGACTCTCCGAAAATGGCAACGGTCTTTCCCGTGGACAGGATCGAGATGCCGCTGTAGTCGCCGTACGGAGCTCCGAACCCATTCGCGTTTTTATAGGGCGCCCCGCTCGTCTGGTTCGAAAGACGTTCCGTGGCCGACCAGGTCACGCCGCCGTCGGTCGACTCCCGGTACCACACGTTGAACTCGCCGGTGCGAGTGTCGAAGAAGCTCGCGCGAAAGCTCCCGGCGGCACCCCCGACGATGGCGGGATAGCAACCGTCGGCGGATACCCCCGGGTCCTGCAGCTGGGTCGCCGCTGACCACGTCAGGCCTTCATCCGTCGAGCGGCGCACGAACACCTGGTTGTACGCCCCGAGCGATGGCGCTCCCGTGTACATGAGGACGAGCGTGCCGGCCGCATCCAAGGCCACCGTCTCGAGAGAGTTCGTCATCCATTGCGGGCCCGTGTACACCGTGTCCACGAGGGCCTGGGAGTACGAGGCGCCGCCGTTGACCGATCGGAACGTCGTGATCTTGATCTGCCCGGTGCACTGGCTCGTGCCCTTCGAGCACGGGTAGCTCGCGGCGGAGAGCAGCACCGTGCCGTCCGACAGTACTTCGACACCTTCCGCATAGTACTGACGATTCTTATCGCCGTTCACCTTGGCCGCAGCCGTCCAGGTGGCGCCGTAGTCGTGCGAGGCGACGCCGTAGAGATCGCCCTTAGCCCAGAAGGCGTAGACGTCCTTGCCGTTCGCGGACATGCCGAACCAGGGATGGTCGGCCCACTGGGATCCCGACAGTTGCAGCTGAGGCGTCCAGGTATTGCCGTGGTCCGCGGACTTACTGAACATGATCGAATTCCAGTCCATCCATATGGCGTAGACGTTCGCTACCGCGCCTGCGGCGGGCTTGGAGACCACCTTGATGGTCGGATCGTACTGGCCGCGCGAGCTCGTGCTGCAGTAAGGACAATAGACCGGCGCTGACCAGGTGACTCCGGAATCACTGGAGCGGATGAAGCTGAGCCCAGAGGTCGGGCAGCCCTGACATTGAGCGGGGCCGCTCGGCAAGAACCACACAGCGTAGGCGTACGTGCTGTTGGGATCCGCGGCCACAAACGGCTCCCAGGCATTACTCGTACCGCTGATCAGCTGTTCACCCGCCCAACTAGCGTGAGCCGGCATGGCGTGCCAGAACGTCGCCAGCAGAAAGGCGACGGCTAACAGGTGTCTGGGCATCCGCCTCACAGCAAGCATTGACCGGCCGAGTCGGCCAATGTCTCGCCCTACGGGGTCAATCCGGGTGTTATTCATCGATCCCCCTACACTAATGTCGCACGGACAAACGTCGTGCGGCAGATCGTACGCCAATAAATTACGCCGGGGGAGGGGTCCCCTTTATTGCCCTGCCAAAAGTACCGCTACTTTGCCTGCAAAATCCTCGGGGAAATCGTGGGGTACGTGTCGACATCAGTAATTCGTGACCAAACATTTCAACACGCCGCTTTGGGTCTCGTTCACGTGACGCCATAAGCGGTTGATTCGCATCAATAATTCCAGCTAGCCAACGGCAGGGTCACGAAGGGCTGATTTATGTTGCGCTGAACCTGTCAGCATTTCGTGTCCAAAAGCATCCCTTGTCGGCATTTCACGTCCAAATCCGCAGCGCGATTTACTGCCAATTTTTTATAGGCTGATGAAATTGCAGCGTTTTCCTTGCGCCGGCTTGGGTATTGGACATTAACTGCTGACGGAATGGACACAAACTGGTGATGTCGACATACGGTGGAAATTGCCGCGGAAACGCATGATTGCGCCGACCGAAAACGAAATCCCGTTGCCATCGCAGTTTTCATACCCAGTTTTTCAGACGTTCCTTAACCAAACTTCAATGCCGGCTTACAAATTGCCGTTTCCAGTATTTTTCGGCTCAATAACAGCGTTCGTGTTAGCGTGCACGACTCCGTTATTTTTCGAGAGGCAGATCGCGAACCGGATCCGCCCCCAAGGAATGGTGAGTCCCATTCGCACAACCCTGTTGCTTGTACCCGTTATCGACGCGCCAGTCTGGTATCAACGATTCATGCACAAGAAGCCGAATCTGCCCCGCAAGCTTTGCCAGCATTGTGGTCTACCATTTGTGTGGCGAAAGCAATGGAGGGCGGTCTGGGAGCAGGTGCGGTACTGCTCCGAACGTTGCCGACGTGAACACAAGCGCGTCCATGGTGAGAGGCACACTGGGTGAGCGGCCGATGACGCCATCCTCCCACACGCTGCGCCTGGTGCTGGGCGACCAGCTCTACGCCGGGCATTCATGGTTTCGAGCCGTGGATCCTCAAGTGGTCTATGTGCTCATGGAGGTGCGCCAGGAAACTGACTACGTGCTGCATCATGGGCAGAAAATCCTCGCCATCTTTGCTGCCATGCGCGACTTCGCGCGCCAGCTGCGTGCGGCGGGTCACCGCGTGCATTACTTGGCGCTGGACGACCCGGACAACAGGCAATCCATCACGGGCAACCTGACGGCGCTGGGCCAGCACCACGCGGTGCAGCGCGTGGAATGGCAGTCGCCGGACGAGTGGCGCCTCGATGAGGTGCTGCGCAGCTGGTCCGCACAGCAGCGTTTGGTCGCGACCGAGGTTGACAGCGAGCATTTTCTGACCACACGCCACGAGATGGCCGCACTGTTCAAGGGGCGCAAGCAGTGGTTGATGGAGCATTTCTATCGCTACATGCGCCGTCGATTCGAGGTGCTGCTGGATTCGAAGGGCCAGCCTGAGGGCGGCCAATGGAACTTCGATCACGACAACCGCAAGCCCTGGCCGGGTAAACCGCCCGAACCTGTCGACGCCCGCCCGGCGCATGACCATGGCGCGCTGTGGGAAACGATCCAGCGCTGCGGCGTGCAGAGCTTCGGCGACCCACAGGCTCACCACCTGCGTTGGCCCCTGAACCGCGATGAGGCGCTTGCCACACTCGACGCCTTCATCGAATCTGCGCTGCCGCATTTCGGAGACTTCGAAGATGCCATGAGCAGCAAGGGCCAGCGCCTGTTCCACTCGCTGCTGTCGTTCGCACTGAACGTAAAGATGCTGCACCCGATGGAAGTCGTGCGACGCGCCGAAGCGGCCTTTCGCAGCCGTGCGGCGCCGCTGGCTGCGGTGGAGGGATTCATCCGCCAGATCGTGGGTTGGCGCGAGTACATGCGCGGCATCTATTGGTCCCAGATGCCCGGGTACGACGAGCGCAACGCGCTCGATCACCATCTGCCCCTGCCACGCTGGTTCTGGAGCGGCGACACGCGGATGCGCTGCCTGCAGCATGCGATTGGCCAGTCATTGCAGACTGCCCACGCCCATCATATCCAGCGCCTCATGGTGATCGGCAATTTTGCGTTGCTGGCAGGGTTGGACCCGCAAGCGCTACACCACTGGTACCTGGGTATCTACATCGATGCGTTCGAGTGGGTGGAGCTGCCCAACACACTGGGCATGAGCCAATGGGCCGACGGCGGTCTCATTGCCAGCAAGCCTTATGTCAGCAGCGGTGCCTACATCAATCGCATGAGTGACTATTGCAAGGCCTGCCCATACGAGCATAAGCAAAAGCTGGGTGAGCGAGCGTGCCCCTTCAATGCCTTGTACTGGGACTTCTTCGCCCGCCATGAGCCGGCGCTGGGCGGCAACCATCGCTTGGGGTTGGTGTACCGGCAGCTGCAGAAACTGCGTGGGCCGCAGCTCGATGCCCTGCGAACGCAGGCGGAAGCCGTGCGCGCCAGGCTTGATTCTCTCTAAAAGCGCGGGTAACACCCAAAACATCGCACTCGCACAGTCGCGCGCGGCTTGAATCAAGAGCCAGGACGAGTGACGGTCGATGCACAGTCAAGTGCTCAATTCAGCGCTCGGGGCAGTGTTCTGGAACCCATGGAGCACCATCGCCGCACGAATGAAGATCGTGTCAATCGTGTCTCTTGGGAGAGTGGTCCATTCCGGGTGCTGGCGGCCAGTCAATGGCGGTCCGGTGCGCCGAAAGCAGACCGGCGGTTCCACCAATCAACGACTTACGACGCACGTGCGGGCGAGAACACGCGG
>JANYIY010000309.1 GCA_025358615.1 Gammaproteobacteria bacterium
GATGGCTTTCTGCACGCCATCGACGCGGCCACCGGCAAGCGGGTTTGGAAAGCCGACACCTTGCCGGCCCGCGGGCCCACCGAGTTTCACTATGCCGTGACGGGCGCGCCGCTACTCGCGGGCGACGTGATCGTCATCGGCAACGGCGGCGCGGATTTCAAGGGCGCTCGCGGTTTCGTTACCGCCGTCGACCTTGCAACCGGAGCCTTCAAGTGGCGCTTCTACACCGTGCCGCGCGATCCCAAGCTAGGGCCGCAGGATCAGCCTCATCTACAGGCCGCGGTGAAAACCTGGGCCCGAGACTACGACTGGAGCAACGGCGGCGGCGGTTCAGCCTGGGACGGACTCGCCTACGATCTCAAACTGAGTCTCGTCTATGTCGGCACCGGCAATGCCTCGCCCTACCAGGGCCGCTACGACCCTGCGAGCAGCGGTGATGAGCTGTACGTGTCCTCCATTGTGGCAGTGCATGCCGACAGCGGTGAACTGGCGTGGCACTTTCAAGAAGTGCCCGGCGAGATCTGGGACTATGACACGGCGAACAAGATGATTCTCGCGGACTTGAACGTGGGCGGCATCATGCGCGGCGTCATCATGCAAGCCAGCAAGAATGGCTTCTTCTATGTGTTGGATCGTGCCACCGGCGAATTCCTGTCGGGCAAGCCCTATGCCTTTGTGAACTGGACCAAGGGGCTCGATCCGAAAACACATCGACCGATCAAGCAGCCCGCTGCGGATTGGGATCGAAAGCCTGCGTTGATCTATCCCGCGGTATTCGGCGCCCATGGCTGGCAGCCCATGTCGTACAGCCTGAAAACCGGATTGGTATACATACCGGCATTCGATGCGCCGATGATCTTCGTCGATACGTCGAAGCGCCGCGCGGGGCTGATCGAGGGTAATTTCGACCTCGCATTTTTCCTGCCGGAATACTACGACCCCAAGGAATTGAAATCCTTGTACGGCAATCTTCCTTCATTGGCGTCGCTCGCCGCGGGCGGCGCACGGCCCGAATCCAAAGGCAGCATTCGAGCGATCGATCCGCTCTCGGGCAAAGTGGCATGGGAGAGCCCATCCCGCAGTCTGTGGGATGGCGGAGTGCTTTCCACCGGCGGTAATTTGGTTCTGCGCGGCGATGCCGCCGGGTACATCAATGTGTACGCCGCGGATTCCGGAAGACTTCTCAAGGAAATCGATGTGGGAACTTCGATAATGGCGGCGCCGATGACCTACCGTGTCGGCGGCGTGCAGTACGTTTCCGTGATGGCGGGCAGCGGCGGCGGCATGATGGCCCTGCCATTCCCGCCGGACAGCGCGGCCTATAAGTACGGCAACGAGGGCCGCATAGTGACCTTCAAATTAGACGGCGGCGCGGTGCCGAAGCCCGCAGCCGTGGTCGATGCGCCCCTGCAAGCGCGGCCGCCGCGCACCGGCACTGCGGCGCAGGTCGCTCAGGGAGAGGTGCTCTACAATCGCTACTGCGGACGCTGCCACGCGTTCGGCCGCGGGCTGCTCCCCGACCTGCGCCGAATGTCAGCGGCGACGCAGCAGATTTTCTACGACATCGTCCTAAATGGCGCATATGCCGGCAAAGGAATGGCCCGCTGGGACGATGTAATTTCCCGCAGCGACGCACAAGCCATACACGCTTATTTGGTCGAGCAAGCGTGGCAGCTCAACTGACGCAAAGCGACCGCGTCCTCGAGCAATGCGACGTGGTCGTCATCGGCGGCGGCCCCAGCGGCAGCACCGCGGCGGCATTGCTGGCACGCCGCGGCTACCGAGTAATTGCGCTGGAGAAAGCGCGTCACCCCCGCTTCCATATCGGCGAGTCGCTGCTGCCGATGAATTTGCCCATATTCGAGCGGCTCGGCGTACTCGACAAGGTGCGCGCGCTTGGGGTATTCAAACCCGGTGCGGACTTCGAGGCGGACAATGCGCGCGGCTACAATACCTATGCCTTTGCACGCGCCATCGGCAATAGCCCGCCGCATGCCTACCAGGTGTGGCGGCAGGATTTCGACAAGATGCTCTACAATCACGCACGCGACTGCGGCGCGGATGCGCGCGAGGGTCAAGAGGTGGTCAAGGTGGAGCAGCAGGGCTCGCGGCAAACGCGGCTCGATGTGAACGCCGATGACGGCGCTCGCTACACCATTCAAGCACGCTATGTAGTCGACGCCAGCGGTCGCGATGCACTGCTCTCGACGAAAAAGAAACTGCGCCGCAAGAACGCCGAACACCAAAGCGCAGCAATCTTCGGCCATTTTCGCGGCGCCGACCAGCGCGCGGGCGCGGACGCCGGCAACATCAGCATCTATCGTTTCGATCACGGCTGGATGTGGATGATCCCGTTGCCCGGCGGCGTGATGAGCGTGGGCGCGGTGTGCCGGCCGGATTACCTCAAGCAGCGCAAGGGCCGCACCCTCGAGTTTCTGCTGGACGCCCTGAAGCTGAATCCAGCCCTGTGGCAGCGCATGAGCCGCGCCGAGCTGATCGGCAGCGAGGTGCGTGTTACCGGCAACTACTCCTATGACTCGACGCAAATGGGCGGTCCCGGCTGGGTACTGGTCGGCGATGCCTTCGCATTTCTCGATCCGGTGTTCTCCTCCGGCGTGTACTTGGCGATGAGCGGCGCCGAGCAGGCCGCCCATGTAGTCGATTCCGCGCTGCGTGAGCCCGCCGGCGAGATGGCGCTGCTGCGCAAGCTGGAGAAGCGCCAGCGCGCCGGTATGGCGAGATTTTCATTCTTCATTTACCGCTTCAACGGTCCCGTCATGCAACAGATGTTCCGTGAGCCGCGCAATATCTGGCAGCTGGAACAGGGCGTCATCTCCATGCTGGCGGGCGACCTGTTCGATTCGCGCAAGGTCCTGTTGCGCCTGCGGCTGTTCAAGCTGGTCTATGCGTTCTGCGGCGTGCTCGACTGGCGGCGCTGGCGCGCCGAGCATCGTTACCGGCTGGCTCAAGCCCGTGCGCAGTTCACCGGCGGCAATACGCCGCTGGACAAGGTCTAAGGTTAGAACCCGCCGATCTTGCCGCACCCCTTGCGCGGCTTGCTTTCCGTCATGAGCCGCCGCACCTTATACTGGCGCTGGCAGATCAACGAATCCGGGAGAGCGATTATGCGAATTGAACGGCGGTCGGTCTGGAACTTTGGCGTTGCGGCAATCTTGAGCTTCTACGCCCTCGCCGCTGCCGCGGACGAGACCTGCAACTCACCCTATATGACCGGCCTCATCAAGGGCCAGGAAGATTTCGTGCACGTCTGGACACTCGGCGAACCGGGCATGGGAGACGGGTCGGACAAGCTGGTCACCGTCGATGCCAATCCCGCGTCCAAATCCTACGGCAAGGTCATCCACAAGATATCGGTCGGCGGCCGCGGTGAAGCGCATCACATGGGATTCACCGACGACCGCAAATATCTGTGGGCAGGCGGTCTCGACGACAGCAAGATCTATGTCTTCGACGTGGGCACCAATCCCTCGCGTCCCAAGCTGGTGAGAACCATCGACAATCTCTCGGCCAAGACCGGCTATGTGGGGCCGCATACCTTCTACGCACTGCCCGGCCGCATGTTGATCGGCAACCTGTCGAACGCCGCGACCAAGGACGGTGTCACCGGCATGTCGGTGTACAACAACAAAGGTGACTTCGTCGCCAAGTACGACATGCCCACCAGCACGCTCAAACAAGTCAAAGGCGACGGCTATGGCTACGACATTGCGGTCAATCCCGCGAAGAACGCCCTGCTCACGTCGAGCTTCACCGGCTGGAACAACTACATGCGCGATCTCGGCGAAGTGGTGAAGGATCCGGAGGCGATGAAGCATTTCGGCAATAGCATGGTGATGTGGAATCTGAAGACCATGCAACCGGAGCAAGTTCTCGCAGTACCGGGAGCGCCGCTGGAGATTCGCTGGGCCCTTGCCGAGGGCCAGAATTGGGCCATCACCGCCACTGCGCTCACCTCGCAGTTATGGCTGGTGAAGCGCGACGCTCACGGCGCTTGGGCGGCGCAGGATGTCGCTGCGATCGGCGATCCGGCCAAAATTCCCCTGCCGGTGGATATTTCGATCACCGCCGACGCCAAGGGTTTATGGGTGAATACCTTCATGGACGGCACCACGCGCTACTTCGATCTGAGCGATCCCGAGCATCCCAAACAGACCTACAGCAAGCACACCGGCGCCCAAGTGAACATGGTGTCGCAGAGCTGGGACGGCACCCGCGTCTATGTGACCTCCAGCCTTTTGTCGAAATGGGACAAGAAAGGCAAGGACAACGAGCAGTTTCTGCGCGCCTTCCATTGGGACGGCCATGAGCTCACGCCGGCGTTTGAGATTGACTTCAGCAAGGAGCGACTCGGCCGTCCGCATCACATGAAGTTCACGGCTAATCCGCAGCGGCTGGCCTCGCTGCTGAGCCCACCCGCGCCCTGATGCGGTCGGCGCGCGCCGTTGCGGGTGCCGCAGGCGCCGCGGTTGCCTATGCGGCGTTGGTGTGGGGTGTGACTGCAGCCCGGAGTGCGGTCGCCACCGAAGATCCCGGCAAGGTGGCCGCTCCACGCATGGAATTTGTGCCGCCGGCCGCAGGCAGCTACCGCTTGCAGAGAATTCAACGGGTCACGGACGCCGTTTTGCTCGACAGTGCAGGCCGCTCCGTGCGGCTCGCGACCCTGACGCAGGGCAAAATCACTCTGCTGACGTTTTTCTACACCTACTGCGTCGATCCCTTAGGCTGCCCGTTTGCCCACACGACGCTCGCCGGGCTGCGCGATCAGGTGAGGGCTGATCGATCGCTGGCGCGGCGCGTGCGCTTCGTCAGCGTGAGCCTGGATCCCAGCCACGATACTCCCGCGGCCATCGCCGGCTACGCCAAGGAATTCACCCTCGATCCGAAATTCGAGTGGCGCTTCTTGACCGCACGGCAGGTGCCGGAACTACTGCCCGTGCTGCAGGATTTCGGACAGGACGTCAGTGTGGAATTGGATGAGAATGGCCGTGCCACACGCACCATGCATCACATGCTCAAGATGTTTCTGATCGATGCCCAAGGCGACGTGCGGGAGATCTACACCCTGGCCTTCATCCAGCCGCAGGTGATGTTCAACGATATCAAGACGCTGGCGATGGATGCGGCCCCGCGATAATGTAGCCGTCGGTCAGTGTATGCAAGAAAGCCACGATATCGGCAATGTCGGCGTCGTTCAATGCGGCGCTGTCGCCGATGTGCCGATCGAACGGCGCCTGGGTGTCAACGTTGGTGCGGTACTGAACGGGCAAATCATCGAATTTCACCGTCGTGCCATCTGCGCCGCGCGAATACCACTTTCCCGGCTGAGTATCTCGTTCGCCGTAAAATCGCACCACATCTTCCAGGCGATGAAAAACGCCGTTGTGGAAGAACACGCTGCGCAGCGCCGCATTGCGCAGGGACGGCGTGCGAAACAGGCCGCAGTACTGCTTGTCTGCGAGAAGATCGGTGCGCAGCGGCCCGCACAATCCCAGATCGTAGTAGCGGCGGTCCGCATTCGCAGGGATCTCACCGTTGCGGGGCGCGCCGAGCGCGGCATAGCCGAAATCCGTGAACTGGGGGAAGCCGCCGTTGCGCATCCCGCTCGGATGACAACCGGCGCAATTCCCTTTGGCCGGATCGTTGAACGCGGCAAGGCCGCGTAATTCACTGCTGCTCAGTGACGTTTGATGCCGCAGCCACGCATCGTACTTGCTGGTGTACGGAAAGAATTCCGTTGGACTTTGCTGGAATGTTTCCAGAGCCAGCAGCACGGCTTTGAACGCCGCTGCCTCATCATCGAGCACATGATCGCCAAAGGTGTCGCGCAGCAGCGCCGCGTAGCTCGCGCGCCGCACTTTATCAACCACCGCCGCGGCGTTCGCATTCGCCATCTCGAAGGGCGAGAACAGCGGCAGCTGCGCCTGCTCATGCGCCGACTGCGCACGGCCGTCCCAGGTGCGCCCTCCCGCCGGCCCTTGGTCAATGCTGTCGTCCCCCTCATCCTCGACATAGTGTTCGGTGAAGGGAGGGATATTTTGGCTATAGGTGAGCGACGGCACGGCACGCACGCCGGGGCGCCGCCCATCGCTGCCGGCGAGCTGCACCGGCGAGCCGTTCGGCGGTCCGAAAGCTCGCTTGCGGTCGTGGCAGGTAGCGCACGCGACTTTGCCCGAGGCGGACAGGGAGGTATCGAAGAACAGCGCTCTGCCCAGCGTCGCCACGGCGCTGCTGGCCGGAACCTTCTCGAAGGTGTTGGCGTAGAACGGCGCGTCCGCGGCACGCTCGACGCCGCGAGCGACGGCCGCCGCAGTCACGGCCAACCCGATCAATATCACCCAGCAGTTGGGCCGTCGCAGACAATGCATGCGAAACTTGCCATCGTTCTTAAAAAAGCCGAGCTGCCGCTAGTGGACTGAGCTGCCGCCTTCACCCGCAACGCCTGCGTTGAACAATCCGGCGACATCCACTGCGTCGAATACATAGGCACGGTTGCAAAAATCGCAGCGCACCTCGACTTCGCCGCGCTCCGCGAGCACGGAACGGGTTTCCGCTTCGCCCAGGCCCTGCAGCATGCCGCTCACCCTTTCGCGTGAACAGCGGCAACGAAAATACACCGGCGACGGCTCGAACAGGCGCACATCGTCTTCATTGAACAGGCGGTGCAGAATCTGCGCGTCCGCCAAGCTGCGCAATTCCTCCAGCGTCAGTGTCTCGCCGATCAGTTGCACCCGCCGCCAAGCGTCATCGACCGCCGCGACGTCCACCCCGGGCTTGGCGTCCGCTGTAGGCAGTTTCTGCATCAGCATGCCCGCAAGCCCGGCAGCATCTGCGTGCAGCCACAGACGTGTAGGGAGTTGCTCGGAGTTTTCGAAATAACCTTGCAGCGATTGCGCCAGGCGCTGCCCCGCAATGGGCACTATTCCTTGGTAGCGCCGCGAGCCATCGTCCGTTTCCAACGTGACGGTGAGATTGCCCGTGCCAATCAGGTCCTGTATCCGGGGGGCGTCGGTGTCCGCGCCTGTGGCGGCTCTTACGGCGGTGATTCCCGCCTCGCGATAACGCGCCAGCCCGCGCACTCCGAGGCCGCTGGTACATTGCGCCAGCATCAGGTGCATCGGTCCGTCGCCCTGCAATTGCAGCGACAGAACCCCCTCAAACTTGATGGTCGCCGCCAGCAGCAACGAGGCCACCACCGCTTCGCCCAGGGTATCGCGAATAGCCGCCGGGTACTCACGATGCTCGATCAAGGCGCGCCAGGAGGTATCCAGGTGCACCAGATGTCCGCGAATCGGGTATTGCTCGAACATGAAGCGATGCAGACAGTCGCGATCATGCATTTAACTGCTGCCCAGCTTGGCCTTGAGCAATTCGTTGAGTTGCCCGGGGTTTGCCTTGCCCTCGGTGGCTTTCATCACTTGGCCGACGAAGAAGCCGAATAATTTGTCCTTGCCGGAGCGGTAGTCGGCGAGCTGTTTCGGGTTGGCGGCCATCACCGCGTCGATCACGCCTTCGATGGCGCCGGAGTCGGTGATCTGCTTCAGGCCCTTAGCCTCGATAATGGCGTCCGCGGTCTTGCCCTCGGACCACATCGCCTCGAATACCTCTTTGGCGATCTTCCCCGAGATGGTCGCATCGACGATCCGCAGCAGCAGGTCGCTCAAATACTTGGGAGAAACACGGGAGAACACTATGTCGACATTGTCGCGATTGAGCGCGCTCGCCAATTCGCCCATCACCCAATTCGCCGCCAGCTTGGCGTGCCCCGCGCCCAAGGCCGCAACCACCGACTCGAAATATGCGCCGAGTTCGCGGCTGGCGGAAAGCACGCCGGCGTCATAAGTGGACAAGCTGAAGTCCTGAGCGAAGCGCGCGGCCTTCTCGTCCGGCAGCTCCGGCAGGGTGGCCCGCACGGCCTCGATGAATTCTTCGTCGATGTGCACCGGCAAGAGGTCGGGGTCCGGGAAGTACCGATAGTCGTTTGCCTCCTCCTTGGAGCGCATGGAGCGCGTCTCATCCTTGTCCGAATCGTACAGCCGCGTCTCCTGCAGCACGGTGCCGCCGCTCTCCAGCAAGTCCACTTGACGCGCAACTTCGTAATGAATCGCCTTCTCGACAAAGCGAAAGGAGTTCAAATTCTTGATCTCGGCGCGGGTGCCGAATTTTTCACGGCCGCGCGGCCGCACCGACACATTGGCGTCGCAGCGAAACGATCCCTCCTGCATGTTGCCGTCGCAGATCTCGAGGTAGCGCACCAGGGTGTGGATCTTCTTCATGTACGCCACCGCCTCCTTGGCAGAGCGCATGTCGGGCTCGGACACGATCTCGAGCAGCGGCGTGCCGGCGCGATTCAAGTCGATGCCGCTGGCATTCGCCAAGCCCTCATGCAGTGACTTGCCGGCATCCTCCTCGAGATGCGCGCGGGTCACACCGATGGTCTTAACGGTGCCGTCATCGAGCATCACCGCCAACTTTCCCTGCTTTACCACCGGCAGCTCGTACTGGCTGATCTGATAGCCCTTCGGCAAATCAGGGTAAAAGTAATTCTTGCGCGCGAACACCGAACGGCGCGCCACCTCGGCGCCGATGCTGAGCCCAAACTTGACCGCCATGCGCACCGCTTCGCCGTTCAGCACGGGCAGTACGCCGGGGTACGCCAAATCTACGAGATCGGCCTGCACGTTGGGAGGCGCACCATAGGTGGTCGCCGATCCGGAGAAGATCTTCGATTTGGTGGCGAGCTGCGCGTGTATTTCGAGCCCGATGACTACTTCCCAGTCGGTCATCATTCGAACCCGCGCGGCGCTTGCTTATGCCAATCGGTCGACTGCTGATATAGGTGCGCCGCATTCAGCAGCTTGGCCTCGGAAAAATGCGGTCCGATCAACTGTAAGCCCATGGGCAAACCGTCGATGAGTCCGCAAGGCAGGGACAACCCGGGCAGACCCGCCAGATTGGCGCCGATGGTGTAGATGTCGTTCAAATACATGGTGACCGGATCGTCGATCTTGGCACCGATGGCGAAGGCCGGCGTCGGCGTGGTGGGACCGATCAATAGATCCACCTGGCCGAACGCGGCGCGGAAATCGTCGGTGATCAAACGTCGTACCTTCTGGGCCTGCAAATAGTAAGCGTCGAAATACCCGGCCGACAGCACGTAGGTACCCGTCATGATGCGGCGCTTCACTTCGGCGCCGAAACCCTCGCCGCGAGATCGCTTGTACAGATCCAACAAATCCTTGGGCGCCTCGCAGCGATAGCCGAACCGCACGCCGTCGAAGCGCGATAGATTGGAGGAGCACTCCGCCGGCGCAACCACGTAATAAGTCGGCACCGACAAGGGCAGGTGCGGCAGGCTGACCTCCACCGTCTGTGCCCCGAGGCTTGTGTAGAGCTTCAATGCGTCATGGATCAAGGCCGCGTTGCGGGCTTCCAGACCATCGAAAAACTCGCGCAATAGGCCTATTTTCAGGCCCTTGAGTGGCGCATTCAAGGTCTCGGGATAGTCGGGCACGGGGATGTCTATGCTGGTCGAATCTCGCGCGTCGAAACCGGCCATAGCCTGCAAGACTATCGCCGCGTCCTCGGCGCTGTGCGCAAACACCCCGGCCTGATCGAGGCTGGAGGCGAAAGCGATCATGCCGAAGCGCGACACTCGCCCATACGTCGGTTTGACGCCGGTCACGCCGGTCAACGCGGCAGGCTGGCGGATCGAGCCCCCGGTATCCGTACCCGTGGCAAATGGCGCCAGACGCGCGGCCGTCGCGGCCGCCGACCCACCCGACGACCCGCCCGGGACTTTGGTCGTATCCCAGGGATTCTTGACGGGTCCGTAGTAGCTGGTCTCATTGGACGAGCCCATGGCGAATTCGTCCATATTGGCCTTGCCCAACATGACCGCGCCGGCCGCCTTGAGGCGCGCCACCACCGTCGCATCGTAGGGCGCTATGAAGTTGTCCAACATCCGCGAGCCGCAGCTGGTGCGCACCCCGTCCGTGCAGAAAATGTCTTTATGAATGAGGGGGATGCCCAGCAGTGGACCCCTCTCACCGGCGGCCGCGCGGCGCGCGTCGGCGCGTGCTGCCGACTCCAGAGCCTGGGTTGCGGTGAGCGTGATGAGCGCGTTCAAAGCCGGGTTCAAGCGCTCGATCCGCGCCAAGAAGTGGCGCGTGAGCTCCACGCTCGAAATCTGGCCCGAATTCAAGCTGCGGCTGAGCTCGCCGATGGATAGGTTGTGCAGCATCGTCACTGAAGAATAGCAGGCCGGCGGGCCCTACTCGATCACTCGCGGCACGACGTACAAACCGGCTTGCACGGCCGGCGCATTGGCCTGGAATTTCTCATGATGATCGCTCTCCGTCACCACGTCGGCACGCAGGCGCTGCTGCTGGCCGTCGAGAGGGTGTGCCATGGGCAGGACGTCGCCGGTGTGCACCCGCGACAGCGCGTCGACGAATTCGACGATACTCGACAAGCTGGTCACATAGACCGGCATCTCTTGTTCGGTGATCGACAGGCGCGCGAGGTGCGCGATTTTTTCGACGTCTTGACGGGTTAGGCTCATAGAATCGCCCAAAAGTGCGTGTCATCTCACGCAAAATAAGCGCAACGAATGATACACGTTGCCTTGCTGAATGTCGTGTCGGTTGTTACATTAGCGCAAATTTTTAACCCCCTCTTTTCATAGAAAAAATACCCTATGTTCAAACGCCTTAGAGGTTATTTCTCAAATGACCTCTCAATCGATCTTGGTACCGCCAATACGCTGATATACGTGCGCGAGCGCGGTATTGTGCTCAACGAGCCCTCCGTCGTCGCGGTGCAGGATGAGCCCACACGGGGCGGCAAGATCATCGTTGCGGTTGGGATGGAAGCGAAAAACATGATAGGGCGAACCCCCGGGCACATTACCGCCGTCCGCCCGATGAAGGACGGCGTCATTGCAGATTTCACCTACACCGAAAAAATGCTGCAGTACTTCATCAAAAAGGTACACGGCAATCGATTCTTGAGCCCGAGCCCCAGGGTCCTGGTGTGCGTGCCCTTCGGCTCCACCCAAGTGGAAAGGCGCGCCATCAAGGAATCGGCTGAGGGAGCCGGCGCGCGCAGCGTGGACATCGTCCCCGAGCCCATGGCGGCGGCGGTGGGCGCCGGCTTGCCGGTACAGGAGGCGCGCGGCTCGATGGTGCTCGACATCGGCGGCGGTACGTCCGAAGTGGCGGTCATTTCCTTGAACGGCATCGTGTACGCGGCCAGCGTGCGCATCGGCGGCGACAAGTTCGACGAGGCCATTACCAACTATGTGCGGCGTAACTACGGCATCTTGATCGGTGAGGCCACGGCGGAACGCATCAAACTGGAGATCGGTTCGGCCTACCCCGGCCAAACGGTGCGGGAAATTTCCGTCAAGGGTCGCAATTTATCCGAAGGCGTGCCACGCAGCTTCACCTTGAACTCGAATGAAATATTGGAGGCTCTGCAAGAACCTTTGCAGGGCATCGTCGGCGCGGTCAAGCAGGCTCTGGAACAAACCCCGCCCGAACTGGGGGCCGACGTCGCCGAGCGCGGCATCGTTCTCACCGGCGGCGGCGCGCTGTTGCGCGACGTCGATAAATTGCTCATGGAAGAAACCGGCCTTCCTGTGGTGATTGCGGACGATCCGTTGACCTGCGTTGCGCGCGGCGGCGGCCGGATCCTCGAACTCACCGAGGAACACGGTCCGGGCATATTCGGACTGGAGTAATGCACGCGACCAGCGGCCGGGAATTCTAAAAGCCATGGTCGCCTTTCGTACCACCGACACCTCCGGTCGAACGACGGGACTCCTACTCCGCTGCGTTTTGTATTCCCTGTTCGCTCTCGCTCTCATCATCGTCGACAAACGCTACGATCATCTCGGCAAGATTCGCCGCGTGCTCTCGATCGTGGCCTACCCTGTGCAAATTGCCGTCGCCAGCCCTTTCGAGGGATGGGACTGGTTTCGCGCAAGCGTGTCGTCGCGCGGAGCCCTCCGCGCCGACAAAACCAAACTGGAGGCGGAGTTGCGTCTGGCTCAGTTCAGGCTGCAGCGCTATGAAGCGCTGGAGGCCGAGAGCGAACGCTTGCGCGCCTTGCGCGACAATACCGCCGGGGTAACCGACCGCTTCATCATCGGCAATGTGATGGATGTCGACTTGGATGCCTTCCGCGAACGGGTGCTGGTTGACCGCGGCGCGCAGGACGGAGTATTCGTGGGGCAGGCCGTGTTGGACGCCGGCGGAGTATTCGGGCAGGTCGCGCGCGTCGGTCAGTTGACCGCCGAAGTCATTCTGGTCAGCGACGCGACACACGCCATACCGGTGCAGGTCAATCGCAACGGACTGCGCACCATTGCGGTGGGCACCGGTGACATGGGCCGGCTCAAGCTGCCGTATCTGCCGACCAGCGCCGACGTCATTGCCGGAGACCTCTTGGTGACCTCCGGACTCGGCGGCGGATTTCCCGCCGGCTATCCGGTCGGCTCCGTGGCGGAGGTCAAACGCGATCCCGCTCAGTCCCTCGCCGACGTCGATGTGAAACCGGCCGCCGCGCTCGATCGCTCGCGCGAGCTCATGTTCGTCTGGGTGAAACCGCAGGCGGCCGCACGCGCCGCATCCGCGCCGCCCGGCTCACCCGCGGCGGCGGCGGCCACTCCGCCGCCTAGCGCATCGAGTGCCCGCGCTGCAGGGGCGACCGCAGCGGGCGCTCACCCGGCGCCGGGGCCGGCGCCCG
>JANYIY010000335.1 GCA_025358615.1 Gammaproteobacteria bacterium
CAAAGGCTTGGGCGCGGGGGTACGCGGTATCGCTGGTGTAGATTTTGCCGTTCAATACGATCAGGTCCGGTTCGACGCCCCCGCTTGTCCCCTGTGATTCCTCGGCAGCACCCGCCTTCTCAATGAACGACGAGTTCCTCGATGCTTGCCCGGCCAGGCCCACTGCGGCGAGCGCGCCGCCCAACCTCAGAAACTCACCACGCGTAAATCTTTTCACGACAAAAGCTCCTGTACGGCGCGATGCGCCTGGTCGATTGCGCCCTGCGTCTCGGCAAACGCCCCGGCATCCGAATTGGCGATGGCGATTCTACCGAAGCGTTGCCGGCCAACCACATTCGGCCGCTCGTTCTCCGGCCAGTCTTTTTCCCAAAGACGCGGGTACTCGTAGGCGTAGCCGTGGGGCCACCGGTTCACGGTAATCGCCTCGATATCCTTCTCCGAGTCGAACCCCGAATCCCTAAGCATTCGATCGAGCTGGTCACGGACATGATGCTCGAAGGTATCGAACGGCGTGGTGTACAGGTCCATTCGCCCGGCACGGAACTGATCCTTGGCCGAAAGGCCCGGGCTGGCAGGATTTCGAACGAGATGCAAAATGGCCGGATCGTCAGGAGACTTCGTGTATTGGTACGCTCCCATGCTGACGGGAAAGTCCATATACACTTCGGAAAAAAAGCTTCCAGGGCAGTACGCAATGCCGAGTCCCGACTTTTTGACTGCGCGCCAATTGCGCAGCTGAACGTTGGTATAGGAAATGGGAACCTTGACTCCGTAGCTCAGCGCCTGCCGCTGCTTCTCCGGCAACGCCGGACATAGGTACGGAATCACCATGTTCCAGCAGGCAAGGATGCAGGCATCGCCGATGACTCGGTAGGGCTTGGAGTCCCGCATGTAGAGGACTTCCACCCTCTTGCCGGTCGTCGAGCCGCCCAAGTGATCGACGTGCACGACATTGCTGTTGAGCCTCAGGCGCACGGAATTTTCCGCCTTGTCGAGTTGGGCGTAGTTGAAGCGTGCGGTGACGATGTCCTCCATGGTATTTCCAGGAGCGGCGCCGGGGATCAGCTTCCGGACCAAAAGTCTTGCGATGGACGCGTTGCCGTCCGGGAAGTGATAGATGTAAGGGTCAGGGTCACGCAAGCCCCGCCGCCCGGCCAAGCCGAGTCCTTCGCCCAGCGCGGACGTGGGACCGCCGAACATGTTCTCCTCATCAGGGCGCATACCCATATAGATGCAGGACAGTGCATCGACGCCATCGATACCCAACCCCCACCCGCCCGCGGTCATTTTTTGAAAATAGGCGACGACTTGCGGATGTACTTTGGCGTGCTCCAGGAGAAATGTCTTGAAGCTCATGTGCAGAAGCGCCGTGTACTTCTGCGTCGGATTCAGACCTGGTAGATAGTCGATGCGCTCCGTTTGTATTCTCAACAGGTCCTTGCGCGCCTGCGGGCCGAGGGGAGTCTTCGACACATACTCGGCCCAGGTGGGTCTTCCCTCCGCGAGATACACATCCTCGCCGAAGGTCTCGCGGTCGAAGAACACGTTGTACTTCAGCCCGTGGCATTTCTTGAATCCCTGATCGAAGTATTTCTCGAACTGCTTAAGATCGATGCCGATGTCCTGCAGCAGATTCCTGGCGACTTCGCTGTAGCTGGATGGCTCCTCGATGGCCTGCGTGCCGCCGTAGCCGATCAGGGTTTTGCCGCCGGAGGTGAATTCATTGCGCTTGGCGTGACCACCGAAATCATCGTGATTCTCGATGATGAGAATCTTGGCGTCGGGCTTCTCCCGCCCAAAGTAGAACGCGGCAGCCAAGCCGCTGATGCCGCCTCCGACTATCACAAGATCGTAGCGCTCGCCCGTTTCCATTGCGGGCGACGGAGCACGATAACCGTGTTCATCGCGGAGCTTATGCGGCGCTTCGAATACGCCGGGATGGCTGCCGCGCATCCCCGTCAGCGCCGGCGGATAGTAGCGGGGGTCGGTCTCCGTGATGGCCCTCTCGAAAAAATATTCCCGTGCGCTACTGTCCGGCCCGGCAGACCCGGCATGCGCCCGCGCGCCTAACAAACCGGCACCGAAGGTCACCGCAACGCCGTTGAGAAAATCCCGCCTGTTTATCGTGGGGTAGTGACTCAATGCCGGTACGTCACCGTCACTCCAATGGTGCGCGGCCGCAGTGCCGACCCGGTCCAGTCCTGCGGATCGTAAACGATGCTATGGCCCTCTCCTATGATCAGCGGATTCGAGTCGAACAGGTTGTTGACGAACACGGACACATCCAGGCCGTCAAAACGCGCGCCCAGGCGGCTGTTCACCAGCGAGTACGCCGGGTCCGGCGGCAGCAGCGCGTCGTACTGTGGCGACGCAGCAAGTTGATTGCCCGTTCTCGTGAGTTGGCTGGTGCGTGTGTAATCCGTGCGGATATAGAAATCATGTCCACCGAAGAGCTTGAAATCGTATTGGCCCGACAGCGAGCCGGACCACGGCGCACCGGCATTGGGAATTCCCGATCCCTTGGCGAAAATTATCACGCCTGACGGAGACCGCGCATCGCCATCGAAGGTGGCATGGTTGTAGCCGATGGCGCCGCTCAAGGTCACGCTGCTGATGGGCTTGGCCTCAAACGCCAGGTCGAATCCCTTCGAAGTGGCATTCGCCAGGTTGTCCACGAAGTCGTAGGAGCAGTCAGGCAGGAATACATCCGTTTGGATCTTCTTCCACTTGATCACGTACACGCTGCCGTCGAGCACCAGGCGCCCGTCGAACAGCCGATTCTTCGAACCCAACTCATAACTCCAGACCGAGTCCGAGCCGTACGTCAGCGGCTGCGTCGAGTGACCCTGTGCGTCCACGTACCCGTAGGTTGCCAGGTCCTGACCGCATACATTGGGCACACGCAGCGAGGCCCCGGCGGGCCTGAAGCCCTTGGAGGCCGTCGCGTACAGCATGTTCGAATCATTGATCTGATAGGAAGCGCCGAGCTTGGGAGTCGTCGCGGTCTCGGTGGAATTGGCGCGCGAACTCGGAAACACGGGCGTAAACGGACCCGTACCCACAGCATAGGCGCCGACCGGAACCACGTCGGCCGCAGTAGCGCAATACGTGCCCGGGACGCAGGGCAGGCCGAACGGAGCGGCTCCATTGGTCTCCGGTCCGCCGAAGGCCGCATCGTATTTCAGCTTGTTATGCGAAAAGCGCAACCCCGCGGTCACCTTGAACTGCTCGGTCACTTTAAAATCCGCCTGCGCGAACCCGGCCAACTGCTCATCGATGGTCTGCCAATTAGCCTGGTAGTCGAGCGAGTTCGGTCCGTTATTGATGCCCAGGAAGTTTTCCAGCGCCGTGGAGCCGGGGCCATAGGGAGCACCTCCCGGAAGCGCGAAGCCGCCGGGATAGGCACCGAAGCCGATATAGGGCGAGTTCTGCGTGAAGTTCACATAGATGGGCTGGGCGGCCACTTGCTTGTTATGAGCGAAGAACGCCCCGGTCACCCAATGGAGTCGGGAGTCGGAGTCATTCGACTCCAGGCGCAACTCCTGGGTGAAGTTGCGCTGTTCATTCTGGTAGTCGGACATCGCCCTATACCCGGGCGGCGGATAGTCGCCGTTGGGGAACAGCGCCTGCATATAAAACTGTACATAGCCGCGCGTGTAGTCGTACCACTGATCGTTGTTGCGATCGAAGTAGGAGGTATTCGAAATCAGCTGGACCTTGCCCAAATTCCAATTGATGCCGACAGAGGACAGAGTGAACTGATCGTCGCCCTGCTGGTTCCGCGGAGCAATCATCGGGGTCAGTGCGTGGTCGGTTGCCGGATTGCCCGTCGTATAGTAAGGACGCGAATAGTCGTGATCGCCGACGTTCGACGTGGACAGCCAGTAACCGCTGTTTTGACCATCGTTGTTGTGCTGCTTCTGGTAGAAGAACGCCGGAGTAATCGTCAGGGCGTCAGTGGGTACGAACTTGAACGCCGCACGAACTGCCGTCGTATCGTCCCAGTTGGCATTTTTCTCACCGAATCCGGTGCGGTCGAAGGCCACGGAGTTGCCGTAGACGGAACCCGTCGGATCCAAAATGGTGTAGTTGCCGGTCACTTGATCGATGTAGCCCCCATTGTGGCGGAAGAAGGCACTGACCCGAAAGCCCAGTTTATCCTCGATAATGGGTCCGCCAAAGGCGGCCCCGGCTTCGTAGCTGGCCGCGCCATTCTGTGTATAGGCGCCTTCGGCGCGTGCGTAGCCCGAGTATTTCGCCAGGTCCGGTTGAGCTTGAATGAAGCGAATCGTGCCGCCTTCCGATCCGGCCCCGAATAGCGTCCCTTGCGGTCCGCGCAGCACCTCCACGCGCTCCAGATCGAACAGGCCAGGAAATGCGGTGGCGGAACCAAAGCCCAGATTGCGAACCTGGACCGGCACGTCATCGATGTACACGCCGGTGGTGCCGGCGCCCGCGCTGGATGAGATCCCGCGGATGGCGATATAGTTCGCGCCCGTCGCGTCAGTGTGGCTGAGGTTCAGCCCCGGCGTCAGGCGCACCAGATCCTCGAGCTGCTTGACGCCCTGTGAATCCATGGTTTGCTGGCTGAAAGCCGCCACGCTGATAGGGACTTTCGAGAGCAATTCCTCGTGCCGGCTGGCGGTCACTACGATTTCCGACAACTCCGAGCCATCGTCGGACGCTGCCCGCGCCGTCAAACCGGTCGCGGCGCACAATATGCCCACGGTCGTGACCGAAATGCTGAATTTCGTTTTCAAGTACATACAATCCCTTCTGAATCCCTGCGATGTAAACTGAACCGCTTATTCGCCGCCGTCCCTTTTTTTAAGAGTTTTTTTGATCGATCCCTGCTCGACCGAGCGTAACCGTTGGATGGGCGCTCGCAAGGCATTTGCAGTGAGGCGGCTCCCAGTGACGCTTAGTGGGACTAGGGCTCCATGAGCCGGCCAACTGGCAGCGTTGCGTTTCATGAGCGGCAAGTCATTGGCGAGCGTTGGCGGTATAGAGAGCGCAGGCGTGCGCCGCTACACCTGTAGTAGCTCATTGACCGCGCGATTTGCCTGATCGATGGCCGAATCGGTATAGGCCGCGGCGCCGGCATCCGAGTTGGCGATGGCAATGCGGCCGAAGGGCGCCCTGCCGAGAACGTTCGGGCGCTGCGCTTCGGGCAGATCGGGCTCGAACAGAGGGTTGTATTCGGGCGCATATCCGTGGGGCCAGCGATTCACCGTAATGGCCTCGATGTCGCGGGCTGGGTCGAAACCGCCGGCGCTTAAAGTGCGTGTCAATTGATCGCGAATGTTGTGCTCGAAGGTCGCGAAAGTCGTTGCCAGCAGCTCAGCCCGCCCCGCCTTGTTCTGCTCCAATTCGGGAAACCCTGGCTGGCACGGCGTTCGTGTCATATGCACGAGAATCGGCTCAGCCGGAGTCGCCGGGCTTCGATAGCTGCCGATGTCGACCTTCGGATTGAGACGAAAATTCGAATGATAGCTGCCCGGTGCGTACACCCCCTGGAGTCCGAGTTTCTGAAACGATTCCCAGTTGCGCAGCGCCACACTGGTATAGACCAACGGCGTCTTGACCAAACTGTGTAGCGCTGCCTTTTGCGCGGCCGGCAATTCCGGGCACAAATAAGGAATCATCATGTTGTAGCACGCGAGAACGCAATTGCGGGCGCGAACGACATGGCTCTTTCCATCCCGCAGATAGGTCACTTCCACTGCCGCGGAGTCGGCTGCACCCGTGTTGATCGCCCGCACCACGGTGCTATTGAGCCGCAACCGCACCGGAGATCCCGATCGATCCAGCTTGTCGTAGGCAACTCGGGCCATCACGATATCTTCCGCCGTACCACCGGGCACCGCATCCGGCACGAGACTGCGCACGAGCAGACGGGCGATCGTCGCATTACCGTCGGGAAAGTGCAGATTCTTCGATCCACCCGTGTCGGCATAACCGGCCGGCGTATAGCCCATGCGAGGTATGGAACCTGGAGACAATTTCATCCCCTTGAAACCAGGAAGCTCGATACCCCAGCAGTCGAGTGCCGAGACCGCATCGATTCCGACTCCCCACTCGCCATGCGTCCTGGTTTGATAATAGAGAATCGTTGCAGGATCCGTCTTGAGAACGTTGTGCAGAAAATCCCGATAACTCATCTTCGACAGGCGAAGTTTCTTCTCCGCTGACGACAAGCGTGGCATGAAATCAACCGAGCCTGACTCGATACGTTGTATGTCCTCTTTAGCCCGTTGAGACAAAGGAAAGTCGGCAAGGGTCTTGGCGTCGGTTGCCCGGCCCACCACTAGCTTGTCGACCCCGAACGTTTCGCGGTCAAAGAACACGCCGCCACGCAATCCCAGCTTCTCGTAGAACTGCGGGTGCGCGGTTTTCCGGGACAATGCGTCGACGTCGATTCCCAAGTCCTCGATGAGCCTTTCTGACACCGCGCTGTAAGGACGCGGACTTTCGATCGACAACGTGCCCCCATTGAGGAGCTGAGTCTTGCCGCCAAGATGAAATTCGTTGCGCTTGGCGTGCCCGCCGAAATCATCGTGGTTGTCGAGCACCAGAATGCGCGCCCGCGGTGATGTGCGTGCGCGGAAGAACTGCGCCGCCGACAAGCCGCTGATGCCGCCGCCTACGACGATCAAATCATAAGTTTCGCCGGTGTCGGCGCCTTGAGGGACCGCCGTCCCATCGCGCAAGGCATGAGCGCTCTCGAACGAGCCGGGATGACTGCCGCGCATGCCGGTGAGCATCGGCGGGTAGTACCCCGGTAGATCTTGCGCGGCCCCAGACGTCTGCGCAGCTCCTGCCGCATAGGACCGTAGCAGCGGGCCGCACAAGGTCGTTGCGCTCGCCACCAACGCCCCTTGCAGAAAGTCGCGGCGCGGAATGCATCTGCCCTCGCCCAGTTTTCCGCCCGGAGTCGACCGCTTGCCATTTTTCGCCATGAGAATCTCCAAGAACTTAGACGCCGCTCGACGTGCCGCCGGCCACCGTGATGAAAATCGCTTTGAGATGCCGCGTCGATGAAATATCAGTGAATCGGTCCCCAGCGGGTTTTAGTTGGACATTCGCGGCACGAGCCGTCCGTTTGTCATTGCGAGACGCTCACAATTCATTTTCCGCTTGATGCCTTGGCTTGCTGGTGCGTTTCAAGGTGGTTATCCTCGCGCGGACGATTACAACCATCGATATCATTCATCGAGATCCCACATGCATATGTTTCGACATCAAGTCGCCGTTGTGGCGCTGCTTGCACTGGCCGTTTCTCCCTGTGTTCTCGCGCAAGCGCCGACCCCCGCCGATCTGGTCCTTACGGGCGGCAAGATCTATACCGTCGACAATCTTCACTCAACGGTCGAAGCATTGGCCGTTCGAGACCAGAAAATCGTCTTCGTCGGCTCTGCCGCCGACGCAAAGCGTTGGATCGGTCCGCATACCACCGTGGAACCGCTTGGAGGTCGCCTAGTTTTACCCGGCCTGTTCGACTCGCATATCCATCCGGTAGCCATCATCCCCGTGGAGGGCTGCGATCTTGATAGTCACGGCAAGACCTTGCGCGAACTCTCAAAATTTGCAGGCGACTGTATCGCCAAGTTCAAAGTACCGGATGGCGGTTGGCTCAATGTGCATCAGTGGAATTTCTCCGATGGGAATCAACCCGATGCCGAATATCGCACCTTGCGCGAAGCGCTCGACAAGGCCTCCAAGACCGTCGCCGTACAACTGCTGGGAAACGACGGTCATCACGGAGCGTTCAATAGCTTAGGGTTGGCCAAGGCCAAGAATGCAGAGGGCGCCGTGGTTGGATTATCTAAGGCGACGTTGGCGAAGGATTTCGCTGCTTACACTAAATTCATCGGCCTCGATGCCGATGGCAATCCGAATGGCGCCGTCAACGAAGATGCGCGCGGGCTGGTGGGGGCCCCCGACATACTGCTTGCGGAGTTCGACGCCGCGTTGAAGGCCCGGGCGCAATTGCCGCACTTGCTGAATGCAGCTGGAATCACTGGAATCCAGGATGCCATGGTAGCGCCGCAGATATTCGAGCTTTACGACGCACTGCAGCGCGAGGGCGCGCTTACGTTTCGAGCGACTCTCGCGCAGTTCTACGACCCCGAACAAATCAAGACTGCCGACGGCAAAGTCGATTACGACCGGATGGTCAGCGAAGCCCAGCGCGTTCGCGCCAAGTACGCCTCGAACCCGCTCATTCGCTCGGATGTGGTCAAGCTATTCGGCGATGGAGTCATGGAAGGCAATCCCTATGCGACGCCTCCCACGCTGCCGAATACCCTGGCGTTGCAACCCTATAGACAGCCCATCTTCGGCAAGGATCGCGACGGCAAGCTCGCCGTGACGGGATACGTGGACACCGGCTCCTCTGTTTGCAAGGAGGTGCGCGGCCATGAGGCGAAGTACGCGGCCACGGACGCGGTCGCGCAGTTCACAGCGGCGAATCACTTTCACCCCGGACAATGCGCGATATCCTACGGCCAGTTGCAGCACGATCCCGCGGTCATCAAGGAATTCATCAAGAGATTCCACCTCGCCGGCTTCACACTACACGTTCACGTCATCAGCGACGGCACCCTCAAAATCGTGCTTGACGCGCTCGAGGAAGCACGCGCGGTCGATGGGATATCGACGCAACATGACGGGTTGGCGCACGTCCAGCTGGCGCAGCCCTCGGATGTCGCGCGAATCGGCAAGGATCATCTCTTCGTGGCGTTTACCTATTCATGGGCCAACGCCGCTTCGGAATACGATATGACGGTGGTTCCGTTCATCGACAAGGTGATCGGGAATAGCTACGGTGCGCTCCACGATCCGAACGGCTATTACGAACGCAACGTGTATCCATTCAAAGGCGTCAAGGACGCCGGGGGCACACTGGTGGCCGGGTCCGATGCTCCGGTCAACACGCGGGACCCGATACCATTCGTGAACATGGCGCTTGCGGTGACACGAAGGATACCGGGGCAGAAGCCCCAGAATATCGGTCAGGCCGTGAGCATCGGCGACGTGATCGACGCATACACCATCAATGGCGCTCGCTTTCTTCATCGTGATCAGGTGGCCGGCTCGCTCGAAGTCGACAAGTCCGCCGACTTCATTGTCCTCGACCGGGATATTCTGAAATTGGCCGCCACTGGGCACGCCGACGACATCACGCGTACTCGTGTATTAGCGACTTGGTTTCAGGGAAAGAAAGTGTATTCAAGACCCGCTGACTAGTGTGACGCGTGAATCGCGTAGGTGAAGAGTTTGCGCCTGCCTATAGGGTGGGTTCGACGCCTCGAGACTCAATCGGATCGTGGTTGAACGCCAGTTCCAGTTCCTCGTTCCCGGGTCCGCGGAGACCCGCTGGAGTAGCAATATGCGCTTGCGAGCAGAGAAAGTTTTGGAATCTTCGAACCGATATCTCGACCTCATCGCGGGAAAGCCGACGAGCGAGGCAGAATCGCATGCCTTTATCAACGAAACCGTGGATGCGTACGAAAAGCATGTGAATCGCGGCTTCATCACCTACCGCAAATCGGTGACCGAGGCGGGTCAATTTGCGGCCCTGGAATGGTCCGGCCATGGTTCAGTCGTGCTTGACTCTCTCGGACGCGAATACATCGACTGTCTTGGCGGATTCGGAATTTTCAGCGCCGGCATCAATCATCCCAGGGTTGTAAAGGCAGTGACCGACCAGTTGCAGAGAATGGCGCTCAACACCCAGGAGCTGCTCGAGCCCTGGCGTGCAGCGCTCGCAAAGCTCCTTTCCGACATTACACCCGGCGAGCTCTCCTGCAGCTTCTTCATCAACAACGGAACCGACGCCGTTGAAGGTGCAATCAAGCTCGCACGTCTGTATACCGGACGCAATACGTTTCTATCGACGATCGGCGGCTTTCATGGCAAGTCGATGGGCTCGCTGTCGCTGATGGGCAAGGCGACGTTTCGCGAGCCCTTCCGCGGCGGCCTGCAGGATGTACGATTTGCGCCCTACGGCGACGCGATCGCTCTACGCGCCGAGTTTGAGAAGGCCGAGGCCGTCGGCACGCCGATCGCCGCCTTCATAGTCGAGCCGATTCAAGGCGAGGCGGGTGCCATTGTTCCCCCGTCCGACTACCTGCCGCAGGCTCGGGAGCTGTGCGACCGCTTCGGTGCACTGCTCATCGCGGATGAAATTCAGACCGGCATGGGCCGAACGGGAAAGCTATGGGGCGTGGATCACAGCGATATAGCGCCCGATATCATGTGCGTCGGAAAGTCCATCGGTGGAGGCGTCATGCCGTTGGCAGCGTTCATTTCGACGCCGAAGATATGGGAGGTCCTGGTTCCCAATCCGGTCATTCACTCGACCACCTTTGGCGGCAACCCGATTGCGTGCGTGGCAGGGATCGCGGCGATCAACGTCACTCTCGAGGAGGACCTACCCAGGCAGGCGGCCGAGAAAGGAGAACTCGTGATCAAGGGTCTGAAGGACCTGCAAGCCCGTTTTCCCGGCGTGCTCACGGCAGTGCGCGGGATGGGACTGCTCATCGGTCTGGAGTTCCCCTCTGACCCCATCGGATACGCCTTCGCCGCCGGATTGTTCCGTCGGCGTGTGCTAGTCGCCGGGACCTATTCGAAGGCGCGCACCATCCGCATCGAGCCGGCGCTTAATATCCCCATGGCGCTGCTCAATGATCTGTTGAATCGTGTGGAAGACACTCTGCGGGAAATTGGCGCAACCACGCTGCCTTCGCGCCCAGTGGCTAACTCCGCTGAGCACGAGCCGATACTCGAGGGCGCACGGGTATAATCCGCCGAGCGCGAGCTTTCGATCCGCCGTCCCGCTAACGCGCACTCATCCACCCGATAACTTCTGTCTGCGGAGCAGTTCATGGCACGCGATCCCCGTTACGACATCCTTTTCGACTCGGTCCGAATAGGACCCGTAACTGCGAAGAACCGTTTCTTTCAAGTGCCTCATTGCAATGGCATGGGTATGAGCTATCCGAATGCAATGTCCGCCATGCGTCAGATGAAAGCGGAAGGCGGGTGGGCAGTCGTCTGCACTGAGGAAACAGATATCCATCCGACGGGAGATCTCTCGCCTCTGGTCGAAGGACGGCTCTGGGACGATCGGGATATACCGATTTTTGCGAGTATGAACGAGGGCATCCATCGACATGGTGCACTCGCCGGTATCGAGTTGGCCCACACAGGGCCTCGAGATGCCTGCCTGTACAGCCGGGAGGTACCGCTTGGTGTCGCGCACACACCCGTATCGGCCGGTGACTACCCGGCACAGGCGCGCGCCATGGACAACGCAGACATCCAAGCGTTTCGACGATGGCATCGCGAGGCCGCTCTCAGGGCCAAGCGCGCAGGCTTCGATATCGTCTACGTCTATTGCAATGCCGGAGCCTCTTTGATCGGTGATTTTCTTTCCCGGGCGCGCAATCAGCGGACGGACGAGTACGGTGGAAGTCTAAAGAATCGAATGCGGCTATTGCGAGAGATACTCGAGGATACTCGTGACGCGGTCGGGAGCACCTGTGCGGTGGCACTGCGCTACGTCGTGGATGACCAGGTCGGCGCGGACGGGCGCGCCGACCTGGTGGAATCGGGCGAAATCGTAGAACACCTCGCCGAGTTCCCCGATCTGTGGGACGTGAATATTCGTGATTGGGCACGAGATTCGACTCCCTCCCGATTTGGCACGGAGGGTTTTCAGGAGGAGTTCGTCTCCTTCGTAAAGAAGCTCACCACGAAGCCCGTGGTTGGAGTGGGTCGTTTCACCTCACCGGACACTATGGTCTCGCAAATCCGACGCGGTATTCTTGATTTCATCGGTGCCGCGAGACCTTCGATCGCCGACCCGTTCTTGCCTCGCAAGGTGGAGGAAGGCCGTATCGAGGATATCCGCGAGTGCATTGGCTGCAATATGTGCGTGTCCGCCGATTTCACGATGGTGCCCATGCGCTGCACTCAAAACCCGACCATGGGCGAGGAGTGGCGTAAAGACTGGCACCCCGAGAATATTCCCGCAAAGAGCTCTGACGAAGCCGTATTGGTGATCGGCGCGGGACCCGCCGGCCTTGAATGCGCGCGGGCACTGGGGCAGCGAGGCTATGAAGTAACCCTCGCCGAAGCAAGAAGTGTACTGGGTGGCCGAGTCGATCAAGAGTGCCGCTTACCGGGTCTCGCGGCTTGGGGGCGTGTGCGCGATTACCGGGTTCAGCAGATTCAACGCATGGCGAATGTTCAGGTCTATCTCGGAAGCCGCTTGAGTCCGGAGGACATCCTGGAATTGGGCGTAGCCAATGTGATACTGGCAACTGGATGCACATGGCGACGAGATGGCGTCGGCCGTTGGTGGAATACGCCAGTCCCTGGACTTGGCGCAGTGCAGGTTTATGGCCCGGAAGACGTTTTTGCGGGCTCCCCTATCGAGGGCCCGATCGTGATCTACGATGACGACCGATACTATATGGGCGGCGTTCTTGCCGAGAAGCTTCGCCACAGTGGGCGTGAAGTCACGCTCGTGACTCCCGCCTCGGATGTCTCAGGGTGGACGCGCGCCACATTGGAGCAGGGTTGGATTGAACGGCGTCTAGATGAAGTCGGCGTTGTGGTGGTTGAAAAGCACGCGATTAGCGCCGTAGCGCCGGGAGATGTCACGATACGTCATGTGCAGACTGGGCGAGAGCGTCGTTTGCCCTGTCGATCGCTCCTCATGGTAACCATGCGTCTGCCGGCCGATGAGTTGTATTTGGAGCTGGCCGCGACGCCAGATCGGCTCAAAGCCTCCGGCATCGCGTCGCTTACCCGTATCGGAGATTGCTTGGCGCCATCGACCATCGCCTCCGCAGTCTATGCCGGCCATCGCGCGGCCCGAGAAATCGGCGCATGCGACATACAAGACATTCCGTTCAAGCGCGAGATGGTCACTGTTTAGGAGACACCCTGGCAACGTGCTTGTTGCTTGGTACAGGACTGATATGGGTACACGGGTCGTTGGCTCAAATGGCTTCCTCAACATCGTCGCTCGATAGCTGGCGTTGGCCGATATTGTTGATCGACGGCGATTTATGATCAGCACAGAATGCTACATCACGATCGTGTCAACGCTGTTTGCGCTTATGGTGTGGCTGGACTTCATCACGCCAGCCACCCTGCTCCTTTTTACCTTTCTTGTTGAAGCGGGCGCGGCCGCGACCTCGCCGGCGTGGCAATCGGTGGTGCCTGACCTGGTCCCTCGCGAAGACTTAGGCCCCGCGCTGGCCATGAGCAGTGTCGGCGTCAACATTAGTCGCGCGCTCGGGCCTGCCTTGGGCGGCATCGTTACGGCAAGCTTCGGCATTGCAGCGCCTTTCTGGGTCAACGCCGTGAGTAATATAGGATCGATCGGCGCGCTCGTATGGTGGCGAGCGCCTGCGCCGCGTACCTCACAGTTACCTGCTGAGCGTCTGGCCGGCGCGATTCGAACCGGCATTCACCATGCTCGCTTCAACAGCCAGCTGCGCTCCGCGTTGATTCGTGCAATCGCCTTTTTCCTCTTCGCCAATTGCTATTGGGCGTTGCTGCCACTGCTGGCGCGCAACCAGTTGCACGGCGGATCGATGCTGTACGGAATCTTGTTGGGTACGATCGGCGCGAGTGCCATCCTTGGGGCATTTGCGATGCCATGGCTTAAACAACATTTGGGCCCGAATAAAGTCGTTGCCGCCGGTTCCCTCACCACAGCGATCGCAATGGTCTTATTTGGCCTCGCACGCACGGCCCCCGTCGCACTACTCGCGTGTTTCATGGCCGGGAGTTCCTGGATCGCGGAGTTGCGCCAGGAAGGTTATTGCGGCACGTCGTCTTGCACACCATTCGTCACGACCCATTTTGAATAGGCCGCCATAAACGCTTTCAGAAATTGACGCGTGCCATCGTTCGTCAACTTGCCGCCGGGATCAAATAGCTTGTCGGCGCCGCCGACATAGGCCTCCGGCATCGCCATTGCGGGGACGTTCAGGAAGACGAGCGACTGCCGTAGATGGTGA
>JANYIY010000338.1 GCA_025358615.1 Gammaproteobacteria bacterium
CCGTGGGCCCATGACGGCGGCACTGGCAAGCTGATCGAGCGCCTCAAGGATCCGGCAACACGGGCGCGCATAGTCAAGGACATCAAGACGCCGAGCGAGACTTGGGACAATGAATGGGACGAGGTCGCGGGGCCCGAATCCATTCTCATCGGCGTGGTGAAGAATCCGGCACTGCGCTCGCTGCAGGGCCAGACCATCGCGGAAATTGCCAAAGCCCGGGGCAAGGATCCCATCGAGACGCTGCTGGATATTTTGGTCGAAGACAACGGCTTCACCGGATGTGCGGTGTTCGGCATGCAGGAGGACGATGTGGCGCTGGCGCTGGTGCAGCCTTGGGTCTCGGTGAACAACGACAGTTCGGGTGCTTCGCCGGAAGGAATTCTCGGCCAGGAGCATCCGCATCCGCGCGCCTATGGAACCTTTCCGAGAATTCTGCGCAAGTACGTGCGCGAAGAGCATCGCCTGTCGCTGGAGGAGGCCATACGCAAGTTCTCCGCCTTGCCGGCACAGCGCATGCGGCTCATCGATCGCGGCGTATTGAAACGTGGCATGTGGGTGGACGTGGTGGTATTCGATCCTGCGAGCATCGCGGATCGCTCGACCTTCAGTGCTCCCAACGAACTGGCTTCCGGAATGCAGTGGGTACTGGTGAACGGCGTGGCCGTGATTGCCGACGGCAAGATGACGGGCGCCAAGCCCGGGCGGGTGTTGCGCGGTCCCGGCTACAAACCGCCGGCGGTAAACTAGTCACTGTCGGGAACACTGGTCACCGTCAGGGGCACGCTGATCACTGCCAATGGTGTCCTTATCCCCATCGCGGGCACCCAGCTCGCCGTCGCGAGCTGGCTGTGGCAAAAAAAGTCTCTGAACGTTCGTACAGTTGCTGCCGCGCGGCCGGCTGCGATTCTCGGGCCGATTGATGTGATCGCCAGCATCGAGGGTGAAAATGTATTGCCGTCAATAGGTTACGAACGTTACCGCACGCTGCGCCGCGGGCTGCCTTGGGCGCACTGCGCGGCATTTTTCGGCGTGGGATTGGGCCGGTCGAGGCTGTTGCGGATTTGACAAAGGGGCCGCAGGAGATTCTTATAAGCTCATAACAAACCGTGGGGATAGTCCGGATGTTCAATTGAACAGTGCTACCGAACCTGATGGAGCGCTCGATGTTGCCCTTGGTCACGCGGTACGACTTCTGGAAAGGGATCCGAGGCTCGCCGTAGAGCAGGCCGAGGAGATTCTGAAAGCCGTCCCCGGGCACCCGTATGCCCGGCTCATTTTGGGGAGCGCCCATCGTCACGCCCGAGAGACGGGCGCTGCGCTGCAGGTTCTGGAGCCGTTGGCGTCTGAGCAGCCGAACTCGCCCCCCGTGCACCTGGAACTGGCGGTTGCGTTGGGCGAGGCGGGCCGCACGACGGCGGCCATCAGCGCAGTGCGGCGCGCGTTACAGCTGAAACCGGATTCGAGCGACGGGTGGCAGCTGCTCGCCGAGCACCTGGACATGATCGGCGACGCGGATGGCGCGGACCGCGCGCGCGCGGCACACATCAAGGCGGCAACCAAAGATCCGCGGTTGATGGACGCAGCAGCGGCCCTGGTGGAAAATAATTTGCCGGTCGCCGAAGTGCGCCTGCGGACGCACCTGCAATCGCATCCGAAGGATGTCGCCGCGCTGCGCATGCTGGCCGAGATCGCGGCCCGTCTGAGACGTTATGCCGATGCACAGGATCTGCTCGAAACCTGCCTGGAGCTGGCCCCGAACTTCGATGCGGCTCGAATCAATTATGCCGTGGTGCTGAACCGCTTGGGGAAACCGGCGGAAGCTCTGCCGCAGATCGAGCGCATCTTGACCAAGGATCCGCGCAACCCCAGCCACCGCAGCCTGCGGGCTGCCATCCTCGCCAACCTTGGCGATTACGCGGAATCAATCGTACTGTACGAGGCCGTACTCAAAGAGTTTCCGCAGCAGCCGAAAATCTGGATGAGCTATGGCCACTCGCTGAAGACGGCGCGCCGCAACGCTGACGCCGTGAGTTCCTATCGCCGCGCGATCGCGATGCAGCCGAGCCTCGGCGAGGCGTATTGGAGTCTGGCGAACCTCAAAACCTTTCGCTTTTCGGACCAAGACATCTCGGCCATGCGCAGCGCACTGGCGGGAGCGGATTTGGACGAAGAAGATCGGCTGCATTTCGAATTCTCGCTCGGCAAGGCGCTGGAGGATGCCGGAGCGTATGAGGAGTCCTTTGCGCACTACGCGCAGGGCAATGCAATTCGCAAAAAAACTCACCCGTACAACGCGGATGACACCACCAAGTTCGTGCAGCGCTCCAAGGCGATTTTCACGGCTGACTTCTGCGCGGCGCGCGCGGGAGCCGGCTCGCCTGCGCCGGATCCGATCTTCATTCTCGGCCTGCCACGCGCCGGGTCAACTTTGCTGGAGCAAATTCTCGCCAGCCATTCGCTCGTGGAAGGGACCATGGAATTGCCGGATATTCCACGGATTGCCATGGAAATCGTGCGACGAGACGGGCGTGGTGAAATCGGATTCGCGCAGGCCGTCGCGGCGGTGCCAGCGGATGAACTGCGTGCCTTCGGCGAACAGTATCTGTCCGCCACGCGTGCGCAACGCAAGACCGATAAGCCATTCTTCATCGATAAGATGCCCAACAACTGCCTCTACGTGTGGCTCATCCATCTCATCTTGCCGAATGCGAAAATCATCGACGCCCGCCGACACCCGCTCGGCTGCTGCTTCTCCGGATTCAAGCAACATTTCGCCCGCGGCCAAAATTTCTCATATGGGCTCGATGACATCGGGCGGTATTATCACGACTATGTAGAGCTGATGGCCCACGTCGATGCCGTGTTGCCGGGCCGCACTCACCGTGTCTTCTACGAAGAAATGATCGATGACACGGAAACCGAGGTGCGCCGCCTGCTCGAGTATTGCGGCCTGTCGTTCGAGGACGCATGCCTGCGATTCTACGAAAACGACCGGCCGGTGCGAACGGCGAGTTCTGAACAGGTGCGGCAGCCGATATTCCGCGACGGGGTCGATCGCTGGAGACAGTTCGATCCCTGGCTTGGGCCTCTTAAGGATGCCCTGGGCGGGGTGCTCGACCGATATCCGCAGGTACCGGCGTTTTCGCCACCGATTTGATTTTGCGCATTGCTTGATTTTTCAATTATTAAGGGAGCAAGGGAACAATGACTCGTAGTCGTTCAAAAACCAGCGGGCCTGGGGCCCCAGACGCCGGTCGAATCCGCGGCCGCATTTCAATGCGCTACGCACCACTTGCCGCGGCCATCTCGGCGATCATTGCCGGAGTCCCGATGGCGCAGGCCGCCGATGCCGAGTACGGTCTCGAAGAGATCGTGGTCACGGCGCAGAAGAAGTCTGAAAACCTGCAGAACGTGCCCATCAGCATCGAGGTGCTCGACAGCGAAAAGCTCGACAATCTGCACATCGCCAATCTCGACGATTACGTGAAGTATTCGCCCAGCATTGCGTACGTGCGCGGCGAGGGGCAGGGGGGCAACGGTCAACCCGGCTCTTCGCACGTTTACATACGCGGCGTGGTTAGCGGCGGTACCAACCACTCGGGTTCACAGCCCAGCGTGGGCACTTACTTGGATGAAGCGCCGGTGACCACCATCGATGGCACGGTGGATGTCCATATCTACGATATCCAGCGCATCGAGGTCCTCGAAGGACCGCAGGGCACCCTGTACGGCGCCAGCTCGCAATCGGGGACGGTGCGCATCATTACCAACAAGCCGGATCCCACCAAGTTCGAAGCCAGCTATGAGCTCGGCGGCAACAAGGTGCAGCACGGCGGCATCGGCTATGAATTGGAGGGAATGGTCAATTTGCCGTTGTCCCCCATCATGGCCGTGCGTCTGGTCGGATGGAAGGAACATGACGGCGGCTTCATCGACAATGTCGCCGGCACCAATGCCAACGCCGGCATCATTGATGGCGTGCGATCGTTTCCGGCATGGTCCACCACGGGCACCACCAACGGTGTGCCGAACAACGGTGGAATAGGCCAGGGTTCGATCAGCAATGCGGGGTACGTCAAGGACAATTACAACACGGTCGACACCAAGGGCGGCCGTGCGGCCCTCAAGTTGGACCTTGGCAATTGGACCGTTACTCCCACCATCATGGGCCAAAAGGTCACCTCCGAGGGCTTTTTCGGCTACGACCCAGCCGTTCACGATCTCGATGTGGTGCACTTCGGTCCGGAATACACGAGTGATTCGTGGACCCAATCTGCGCTTACCATCGAGGGTAAGGTGAGCAATTTCGACATCGTCTATGCGGGC
>JANYIY010000343.1 GCA_025358615.1 Gammaproteobacteria bacterium
CGCTGGCGCGCGGTTACAAGGGCGGCGGCTTCAACATCGGCTCGCCGATTCTGTCCGAGCAGCGCAGCTTTGGGCCGGAGTCGCTGTGGAGCGTCGAGACCGGTGTGAAGCATGCGCTCGCAATCAGCGCGCTGCAGCTGCAAGCCGATGTGTTCTACATGCGCCGTCAGAACATGCAGGTGTATTTGTCGCAGCAGCTGCAGCAGAACAATCCCTTGGCTTATGTGTTCTACACCCAGAATGCCAGTAACGGCGAGAACTACGGCGTGGAAGCCGAGGCCGCTTACCGGCTCGGCCGCTGGCAATTCTCGGGCAGCGGATCGCTTCTGCGCACCCGTTACATCGGCGTGACCGGGGAGTTCGCGAGTCTCGGGCTCGAAGGCCGCGCGCAGCCCTTTGCACCGGGCTATAAATTATCCGCGGCAGGGGAATACCGCCACCCGGCCGGCTGGTTCGCGCGCCTGGACGCATCGGCCATCGGCAGCTTCTACTACTACACCAGCGATGCGCAGGCCTCGAGCGCCTACCATCTGGAGAATGTGCGTCTGGGGTATCAGAGCAAAGCGTGGACCACCAGTCTGTGGGTTCGCAATGTCTTCGATGCGCGCTACGCGCAACAGGGATTTTATTTCGAGTTGATTCCGAACCACCCGAACCAATCCTTTCTGCAGCAGGGCGACCCCCGCCAAGTGGGAATCACCATCAATTACGAGCTGCGCTAGCCGGTACCCGTTCTAGGTGGCCGGCGAAGGTGCAGGCGCGTTCGCGGGATGAGGCGGTGCAGGCTTGTGCGCGTCGGGGGCCGCCGCCTCCTCACCCAACAAGTAAGCGTCCAGTACTTTGCGCGCAATGGGCGCCGCGTTGGACGCACCGAATCCTGCGTTCTCCACCAGAACGGAAATGGCGATCTTGGGGTCATCGACCGGCGCGAAGGCAATGAACCACGCGTGCTCGCGCTTGCGTTCGTCGGCATCCTTGTGCTTCGTGCTCTCGGTTTGTTTGACCGTGACGACTTGCGCGGTGCCGGTTTTTCCGCCCCATTTGTACTTGGCGCCCGCACCCGCCACGTGCGCCGTGCCGCTCGGCCCTACCGCCCCTTCCATGCCTTCGAGCACCACGCTCCACTGCTCGTCGGTCGCAATATCGATCGGCTTCAGTAGCACCGGCGCGCGCGGGGTGATATCCGTCGCGCCCGGAGCACGCGTGGCCGCGACCAGGCGCGGAGTCGCGACGATCTGACCTCGCTCGGAGATCTCAGCGGCAAAGCGCGCCTGCTGCAAGGGCGTCACGGTGATCGGACCTTGCCCGATTCCCATGCTGACGGTCTCGCCGGGAAACCAAACCTGGTCAGCCTTCCTTTTGAAGACGCGCCGCTTCCATTCAGGCGATGCATACAGCCCGGGCTTCTCGCCCGGAATATCCACGCCGGTCAATTCGCCATAGCCGAAAGCGCTCATGAATTCGTGCATGTGATCGATGCCCATTTTCCCCGCCAGCCGGTAGAAGTACACGTCGCAGGATCTGGAGATGGCGGTGCGCATATCGACGTTCCCATGCACCTCGTCATCACGATACTTGTTGCTGCTGCCGGGCAAAGTAAAGTAGCCGGGACAGTACTGGATCTGCTGCGGCGTGATGACGCCGTACTTCTGTCCGGCGAGAGCGTACAGCGGCTTGACCGTGGAACCCGGCGGGTACGCGCCGCGCAGCGCGCGATTCAGCAGCGGGATGTCGATATTGTTGGATAGTGCGGCGTACTGCGCGACCGACAGGCCGCGCACGAAATCATTCGGATCGAACCCGGGAGTGCTGACGAGCACGATGACATCGCCGGTTTTGGGGTCGATGGCCACCACCGAGCCGCGTTTGCCCGCAAGCGCCGTCTCTGCCACTTTCTGCACGCGCACGTCCAATCCCAGAATCAGGTCCACTCCGGCCACCGGCGGGTGCACGGCAAGCTGCGGCGTGTACTCGCCTTTCTTCTCGATGGGCCGGCCCGCCGCGTTCACCAGAATCTCACGCGAGCCGCGCTTGCCGTGCAGTTGCTGCTCGTAAGCGGCCTCGACTCCCAGCTTGCCG
>JANYIY010000361.1 GCA_025358615.1 Gammaproteobacteria bacterium
TTTGCATACTAAAGGCGTTGAGTTTAGTATGCGTCTATCGCTTTAGTATCTGAGGAGGGCCTGCCGTGAACGCCGGCAGCACTGTCGATGGGTTGCGTATTTTGCCCACGCAGCACACCGTCGCAGACGTCCTGCGGCGCGTGCAGACATTGGCGCGCGCGCGTGGGCTCACCGTGTTCGCGCAAATCGACTTCAGCGGCGACGCGGAGCGCTCAGGCCTCGAGTTGCGTCCGACCGGCCTCGTGAGCCTGGGCAGTCCGAAGGGCGGCACCCCTCTGATGGTTGCGGCGCCCACGGTGGCAATCGACCTCCCGCTCAAGATTCTGACCTGGCATGACGCGGAGGGCCAAACCTGGGTGGCCTACAATAAGCCGGAGTACTTGCAGGCGCGTCACGGATTCCCGGCTGAACTCATTCAGAACATCGCCGCGCTGGGTGCCTTGGCAGAGGCCGCTGCCGCGCAGGATCCGTGACCGGCAACTTCGCGTGAGCGCTAGCGGGCGGCCGGCGGTAATTCGGAAAAATTGGCAATCCCTGCTCGTATATCCGCTGAAAATGAGCGGCTGAGATGGGCTTTTTTTGCCCGGTCGGTGATCCGGCCGCGCGCACGTAATTCAGCCAACGAGAAGCGATTGTCCAGACCGCCGACGCGGTAGACATACTCGGGGATATAGCCCGACAAGATCAGCCGGTAATCCACCGGCAGATAGCCGACGATGTGCCGCATCATGTGATACACCAGCGTGGTGCAATTGACCGTAAGGGTGTTGTAGAAGCGCGGCGTTTTTACCAGCGAATTCGCCTGGTCGATGTAGCTCAGGAATAGTGCGCGTATCTCGGGCACGGGCATCTGAATGCGATACAGGTAATCGTCCTCGTCACGAACGTTGGTGCGGACGCGGATCACATCGCGCTCGTCGGCTGCGAGGATGCTGAGCTCGAATTCTTTGAAGAACCCGCCGATCTCAGAGAAGCTCTCGTGCTTCTCGCGGCGAATTTCCACCGAAAATACCACGTGCGCCCCATCGTCGAAACCGAACGATATCAACAGGTGCGCAATCGCCGCTCCGCTCCAGTACGACATGATCATGTCGAGCGAATTCAGGCGATCGAGATCGTAGTCGCGCGTCTCCCATCGTTGCGTATAGTCGGTATTACTCCGCCACTCAAAGTTACGCACGTTGTGCAGGGTGACGCGCCTGCCGTCGATGGTGCCGGTAGTCATTTGCGCCACATCGTCGGCCCAGATGCGATCGTTGGATGGGGCTATTCGTTGCCACCAAATAAGCACGCTGCCGAACACCACGGCGAATGCCGCGAGGGCAAGCGCGGTGCGTCCCTGCCATAGAGCCATCAGCAGAGCGAGACTGAAGCCCACCCACAGGAACACACCCAGCGTTTTCAGCGCCTGGCCGCCCGGTGCTTGATACCACAGCGCGATTGCGCCCCAGATCGCGGAGAACCCCACGATCAGCGTCACCAGCAATGAGATCGCAAACCGCATCAGGCGGTGGCACCCATCACTCGCAGCGCCTGAGTCAAGTCGGCGATCAAATCGGACGGTTCCTCCAGACGCCAATGCATGGCGCACTATAGCGCTTTTAGCGATAGCCGCCCCGGCCGGCACGAATGACGGCGAGGCTGCCCAAGAAGTAGACCAGCCCGGCAGCGCTCGCCGCAGGCAAGGAAGCTGTCAGGTACGGGTCTAGGGCTGAGGAGTCGTAACTCAGAGGATTGAGAATGGCGATGTATGTGGCGCAGCCGGCGGCAAGGGCAATCATTGCGGCGGGATTGATGCCTCGCCAGAAGTGGTAGGGTTGCCGCGGTTGATCCGCATAAATGGCCCGGATATCGATGCGGCCCCGTCGCAGCACAAAGTAGTCCACGATTTGGATGCCGCACAGCGGCGCGAATGCGACGCCGATCAGCGCGAGAAAGTTACCGAATTTCGCGAAGAACAATTCCGGAATGAAAATGCCCACCAGCGCGACCGGGCGCGACACCAGCAGATACAGCATCCGATGAATACATGTGCGACCAGGATGTTCGACACCAGGGACACGCTGGTCGCGACGCGGCGCAGGGCGGTGAAAATGATGGCGCAGGCAAGCACCGTCAGCGCGGGTACCAACGCCGTGCTGTGCGATCCCACATTGATGATGCCGAGCGCCACGCTCAACTGCACCGCGGACTTGGCGAAGAAAATGATCAACAGAGAATTCCAGCCGATGATGGAGACGGCCTGCAGGGCCGCCGGCACCACCCAGCCGCGCGATCCGAATTGCGGCTTGGTGGCCGCAACCGAATCGATGCCGAAGCGCACGCAGGTGGGACCCGCGGCGAGCAGCACCAGCAGCATGCCGAACATGCAGCCGGCTGCCAATGCCAGGCCGCCCCGGACAAAGCCCAGATAGCCGGCGACCGATTCACCGATCAAGTAGCACCAGGTTGCGGCCGCCGTCGTGGCGAGCGTGAGCGTCAATCGCGCCGCGCCCCAGGTCCGTTCATTGGGAAGCAGCGGCCACGCGCTCTCATCTGCTTGGGGAATCGCGTCGGTCGTCATGCCCACCAGCCGCCGGCGAGCAACAGCAATGGCAGCACAAGGCCCAGCAGTATCATCCAGAACCAACTCGCGGAGTCGAAATCAGCAGTCGCCGCCGATTTCTCGAACGCCGCAATGTGTGCCTCCAGATCCGGCGGCAGCTCCTGCTGCGCGGGTTCAGACATTGCCGCCGCCGGGGAAGGCCTCCGTGTCCGAATAGGGGAACCACCAGAAATCATGCGGTTTGGCAGCGTGATCGATCATCGATAGCTTGGTGTGTCTGAAGGTATCCAAGCCTTCCGCGCCTAGTTGTCTGCCCATGCCGGATTGCTTTCTGCCGCCGAAGGGGCCGGCGTCATTGTCGAGCAGCGGTGCGTTGACCCAAACCATCCCCGCTTCCAATTCGTTGACGGCACGCATCGATTCGTCCAGATCGGTGGTGTACACGGTGGCGCCGAGGGCGTAGCGCGAACGGTTGGCCAGGACCAATGCCTGGTCGAAACTCTTGACCACGCTGACCGGTGCGACCGGTCCGAAGGTCTCATCGTTCATGATGGGCGCGTCGGGTGCAACATCGCCGAGAACCGTCGGATTCACGAACCACCCCTTATGCAGGTGCGCGGGCCGATCGCCGCCGGCCAGGACCTTGGAACCCGAGGAAATCGCGTGGTCGAGCAGGCGCAAATATCGCGTCAGCTCGCGTTTCGAGGCGAGCGGCCCCATGTCGACGCGCTCGAGGCCATTACCGACGCGGACTTGCCGGGTGTGATGCACCAGCCTGTCGATGAACTCGGGATATACTTGCTCGTGAACGTAGAAGCGTTCGGCGGCGGCGCACACCTGGCCGCAATTCAAGAACGCGCCGAACGCGGCGCCGCGCGCCGCGATATCAACCGGCGCGGAGGGCATGACGATGAAGGGGTCGTTTCCCGAGGTCTCGATCAAGGTGCGCTTATACAGACGCCCGCAGGTTTCCGCGACAATGCGTCCGGTTTCGATGCCGCCCGTAAAGGCCACCATGTGAGTGTCGGAATGTTCGACCAGGCGCTTGCCGACGCCGCCGCCGCCGGTGACGACTTGCACGAGTCCGGCCGGCAGCGTATCGAACGCCGCAATGAATTGCAGCGTGGTGAGGCTGGTCAACTCGGAGGGTTTGATGATGACGGCATTGCCGCTCGCCAAGGCCGCCGCGGCCTGCCAGCAGAGCAGGCAAAGCGGATAGTTGAAAGGCAGGATAATGACCACAACGCCGAGTGGGTCCTTGGTCGTGAAATGAAACTGGCCGTCCACGGCAGAACCCAGCACCTTGCCGTTTTCATGGCGCGCAATCTCTGCATAATAGTCCAGAGCGCTGGCCGACCATGCAACCTCATCGAAGGACTCCTTGTACGGCTTGCCCATTTCGCGGGTCAGCATTTCCGCAACCAGCGGCCGAGTCGCCATCACCCGCCGCGACACCTCATGCAGCAGTTCCGCGCGTCGATGATGATTCACATTGCGCCAGCTACGCTGTGCGGAATTGGCAGCTGCAACCGCCTGGTCGATCTCCGCTGCGGTGCCATCCGCCACTTGTCCGATGCGCTGCTCCGTCGCCGGATCCCATACGTCGATGGCAGTGCCGGAGGAGGCCACCAGCTGGCCCCCGATTCTCTGCCGGCCGCTTAGGCGGTTGAATGCTGCTATTGCGCTCATGCTTACCCCGTGGAATAGATCCGGAGGCAATTGTAGTGCGGCGGGCCGCACACTGTGCGAATGGATTTGCCGGTGAGGCGCCAGGCTAGAGTGGCTTTTTCATTTCCGTGACGCGCCATATGACGCCGCCGACGTCGTCGGCAACCAGCAGCGCACCGTGTTTATCCACGGCAAGCCCGACCGGCCGGCCCATGGCATGGCCACGCGAATCGAGAAAACCCGTGAGTACATCGAGCGGCTGACCAGCCGGCTTGCCGTCGGCAAAGGGCACGAAGATTACCTTGTAGCCGCTACGCACCTTGCGGTTCCACGAGCCATGCTGCCCGACAAACATGCCGGATTTGAACGGCGCCGGCAGTGTCACTTCGCCGGACCAGCACAGACCCAACGAAGCGGTATGTGCTCCCAATGCATAGTCCGGGCTCACGGCTCTGGCCACCATGTCGGGATCCTGCGGCTTGACCCGTGCGTCGACGTGTTGACCGTAATAGCTGTACGGCCAGCCATAAAACGCGCCATCGCGCACAGAGGTCATATAGTCTGGCGGCAAGTGATCCCCCAGCTCGTCGCGTTCATTGACCGCCACCCAGAGGGCACCGCTGCGCGGCTCCCAGGCAAGTCCCACGGGGTTGCGCAACCCGGAAGCGAATATTCTATGACTGCCGGTGGCAGGGTCGATTTCCCACACCGAGGCTCGCTCGGCTTCGGCCGCCAAGCCGTTCTCCGCGGCATTGCTATTGGAACCCACTCCCACATATAACTTGCGGCCGTCGCGGGAAGCGATCAGGCTTTTGGTCCAGTGGTGGTTGATGGTACCGCCGGGAAGCATTGTCACCTGTGCGGGCTGTGTGCGGATCTCCGCGTCCCCCGTGCGATAGGCGACACTGAGCAGGGCATCGCTGTCGGCGACATAGAACTTGTTGCCGATGAGAGCCATGCCGATGGGCGAGTTCAGGCCTTGCAGAAACACGTGCCGCTCTGGAGCATTCCCATCGCCCATGTCCCGCAACAGCGTTATGCGATTGGCGCTGGGGTGTGCTCCGGATCCGGCCCGCTTCATGACCAGCTTCTGTACTTTACTTTTGATGCCTTTGCCATCGTCGGGTTTGGGAGGCGCGTCGGATTCGGCAACCAGGACATCGCCATTGGGCAGCACATAGAGCCAGCGCGGATGCTCGAGGTCGCGTGCATAGGCTACCACGCGCAGTCCGTGCGCTGCGGTTGGGTGAGCCTCCCCAGACCAGCCGACGGCCTTGGCCGTGTGCAGGGTGGTGAGCAAGGATTTTTCAGGTTCACCTATGACAGGTGAGGGTCCGAATTCGCTGGCCGGAGTTTGCTGTGCCGAGGCTGTGCCCATGCTACCGGCGAGCACCACGGCGAGTGGCCAGAAGCGCTGCTTGGTGTCCGGCCATTGATTCCCGGCGTCTGCGGATTTAAACATGCGATGCCTTATGGAAGCGGAATGCGCATTACAGTCGGCATTGGATTTTCTCGAAAGCGGCGATTCACGCGCGCAATTGTCAGTGATCGCTGACATCTCCGCTGCGCGGACGCGGCAGCGCTTAAGGCAGCGATATTCCGTACAGTCAAAGCTTTTGAAATTTAAAAATCCCCATCGCCTTGGCGATGAGGCGATCATCCGCGTCGCGAACTTCGGCCTCACAGAATGACATCGTGCCCGAGCGATGATAGGCGTGGCCCGCCACGAGCAAGCGGGTCCCGCCCTTGGCGGGCTGCACGAAAGTGGTTTTCATTTCCAGTGTCACTCCGCCGCCCGCTGCCGGGTCAAGGGAGCGGCCGGCGGCGGCCATGGCCACATCGAGCAGAGTCATGAGCACGCCGCCATGAGCGACCTGCCAGCTGTTCAAATGCCGCGCAGCGAGGTCGAGCGCGACGACGGCACGGCCGTTCTCAGAGCTGATCAATTCGGCGCCTAGATCTTGGATGAAGGGGATGTCGACAGGAAATGCGATGGAGCGGGTCATAAGATCGCGATTCTAACCAAAATCCGAGCGTTGGTAGCGGCGCTGCGATTATAGTTCCTGGTTTGGTGGAGAACATACGATGCGGGGAGCGAGCGTTGCGCGCATCGGCGCGGTTCTCGGCGGTTCCGCCGGCAATTTAGTCGAGTGGTTCGACTGGTATACCTACTCGGCCACTGCGCTGTATTTCGCGCCGGTATTCTTTCCCAAGGGAGATCAAACTGCGCAACTGCTGCAGACCGCTGCGATCTTCGCCGTCGGCTTCTTCGCGCGCCCGGTGGGCGCATGGCTGATGGGCCGGTATGCCGATCGCGTCGGCCGCAAGGCGGCGCTGACACTGTCGGTGACCCTGATGTGCGGGGGCTCGCTGGTCATCGCGATAACGCCCGGGGCCGCAACGATCGGCGTTGCGGCGCCCGTCATTCTGTTGCTCGCCCGCGTTTTTCAGGGCTTGTCCTTGGGCGGCGAATACGGCGCCAGCGCCACCTATATTAGTGAAATGGCGGGCCGCAAGTACCGCGGCTTCTGGTCGAGCTTCCACTATGTCACGTTGATCGGCGGCCAGTTGACGGCGTTGGCGGTGTTAATAATTCTGCAGCATTCGCTTGCCAAGGGTGATATGGCCCTTTGGGGATGGCGTATCCCGTTCCTGATCGGAGCGGGCCTTGCGGTGATCGCTTTCTGGCTGCGGCGCCAAATACCGGAATCGCAGGCGTTCGTGCGTGCCGAGGCCGGTTCAAGCGCACGTGGCGGCATTCGCCAACTCTGCCGCGAACACCCGCGCGAGATCTTGACCGTACTAGGATTCACCGCCGGCGGCTCCGTGATCTTCTATGTCTACACCACTTACATGCAGAAATTTCTGACGAATACCGCGGGATTCTCCAAGGACCAGGCGACCGAGATCAGCGCCGTGACTCTGATCGCGTTCATGCTCGCGCAGCCTTTATGCGGATGGCTGTCGGACCGGGTGGGGCGCAAGCCAATGTTGTTGGCGGCCTTCGGCGGAGCGACTCTGGTCACTTGGCCGGTCATGAATGAGGTGGCGCACGCCACGTCGGCGTGGATTGCCGTTTGCCTCATCGTAGCGGCGGTGACCCTTCAGTCGTGCTACACGTCGATCAGCGCCGTGGTGAAAGCCGAACTATTCCCCACCGCCATCCGTACCCTTGGGGTCGCGGTTCCGTATGCATTGGCCAACGCCGCATTCGGCGGCACGGCCGAATATGTCGCGCTATGGTTCAAATCCATCGGGTCTGAACGCGGCTTTTATATCTATGCGTCCGCGCTGGCAGCGATCAGCTTTGTGGCGGTGCTGACCATGAAGGAGACGCGAACGCACAGCCGCATCAACGAGGACTAGCGTGTGACGCGGGTAGAGACTTCGTGCGAGCTCGATGCGACACTTGCGGACATGAAATCCTCGACGGATCCTGCGGGGTGGATCGAATCAGCCGCACTCGAGCAGCCGAAGCGGCCTTTTCTCAGGACTCCCGACGGCCGGGAGCTGAGCTATGCCGCGCTCTTGGAGCATTCCAGCCGATACGCGGCGGCCCTGATGAGTCGGGGGGTGGTGTGCGGCGATCGTGTTGCGGTCCAAGTGGACAAGTCCGCGGAGGCCGTGCTGCTGTACGTGGCTTGCCTGCGACTTGGCGCCGTATTCGTTCCCATCAATGTGGCCAATACGCCGAATGAAGTAGATTTTTTCTTGCGCGACTCGCGGCCGCGGATTGCGGTCATCCGTCCGGCCGACCGCGCCATACTGGAACCGTCGGCAGCGCGCGCCGGCGTCGGCCATGTGGAGACGCTGGGCGAGGACGGAGCTGGCTCGCTAATCGACCTCGTGCGGCGCTCGCAGGCAGCTGGCACGCCCTGGGGCCACGTCGATGCGAAGGCACCGGCGGCGATCGTTTACACCTCCGGGACCACCGGCCGATCTAAAGGTGCCGTGCTGTTACATGCCAATCTCGGATCCAATGCCGCGGCACTGGTCGAGGCATGGCATTTCACCAGTGACGACGTGTTGTTGCACACCTTGCCGCTGTTTCACATTCACGGCCTGTTCGCTGCCATCAATACCGTCCTCGCCGCAGGAGCATGCCTGGTGTTGCTGCCGAAATTCGATGCCGCGTCGGTCCTGAAGTGTTTGCCCCAGGCCACGGTGTACATGGGAGTGCCCACGCACTACACGCGGCTGCTGCGCTCCCCTGAATTGAATCGCGAAGTGAGCGCCGGGGTGCGATTGTTCGTTTCAGGTTCGGCGCCGCTATTGTCCGAGACGCATCACGAATTCCTGCGGCGCACCGGACATGCAATTCTTGAGCGTTATGGCATGACCGAGACTTTGATCAATACGTCCAATCCCTATGACGGTGCGCGCAAGCCGGGTTCCGTCGGCATGCCATTGCCCGGAATCAGGATTCGATTGGCTCACGACGCAAGCACCGCCGATGCCGGCGCCGGCAGGCGCGAGGACGCCATGGGGGTGCTCGAGGTGACGGGACCCAACGTGTTCGCGGGCTACTGGCAAGACCCGGAGAAGACGCAACGCGAATTCACCGCGGATGGCTGGTTCAAGACGGGCGATATCGGCCGCATCGATGACGATGGCTACATATATATCGTTGGGCGGGCCAAGGACCTCGTCATCAGCGGCGGCTTCAACGTCTATCCGAAGGAGGTCGAGTCCGAGTTGGATGCACTTTCGGGAGTGTTGGAAAGTGCGGTGTTCGGCGTTCCACATCCGGATTTCGGTGAAGGTGTCACTGCGGTGGTCGTGCCTGAGCCCGCCGCGGTGCTGTCCGAGGCGGACATTATCAGCTCCATGCAGGAGCGCTTGGCTCGATACAAGGTTCCAAAGCGAATACTACTCATCGACGAGTTGCCGCGAAATACCATGGGCAAGGTGCAAAAAAATGTGCTTCGCGCGGCCTACGCCTCGCTCTATGACGCGAAGGGGGTAATACGACAATGACCGCCATGGCGCGCCGGTGACCGCCGGAATTCTGATGGCGGCCCTGCTGGCTTTCGCAGGCTGGATCGCCTACCGGCAGCGGGCGCGATCGCCTCAGTCGACCGGATTGGCAACGAGGCAGACCGGCATGCGCTCCGCAGCTGCACCCGAGGCTGCGCGGCTTCGAACGGCCGGTGACCTGGTGACACAGCGGCTTTGGCGACTCGCGTTCGGCGTCCCAAGCCAACCTGCGCCCGTGGAGAAGGCGCACGTCCGGGTTCGGGAATTGATCAATGCAGTGCTGCAACTTGACGCTCTCGATCCAAAATACTTTCCCAGGCGGCCCTCCTTGCTGCCGCAGCTATTGCAGGCTGTCAATGATCCTGATGCGGCGTCCGACAAGCTGTCACGCATGATTGCGCACGATCCGGTGCTCACCGCCGATGTGCTGCGCTTGGCGAATTCGAGCCTCTATCGAGTGTCGCCAGCGCCGATTGAAACGATCAAGCGGGCCATCGTTGTGTGCGGCGTGGACTCGTTGCGCGGAATTCTCGCGGCCGCCATGCTGCAACCGGTGTTCCGTGCCACTCGGACCAATTTCCGCGCTTGCCGCGATTGTTGTGGGAGCGCACCGAGCGCGCGGCGCGCGCCGCCGAATTGTATTGCGCAAAGCGACATCCGCAGGATCGCTTCGAGGCTCAGCTGGTGGTGTTGCTAAGTGCCCTGGGGCCACTGGTCGTGTATAGCGCCGCCCTGGATGGATACTCGCGTGCTCCCAGATTGACGCCGAACCCTGCGCTGTTCGTGGAGTTGATCGAGACCTTGGGTGCACAGATGTCGCTGCGCATCGCACGCGACTGGCAAACCTCGCCGCGCCTGGTCGCTGCGCTCGAGCGAGGAGAGCTTGGCTACTGCGCTTCAGGTGGGTGAGTTGCTCGGCACCCTGTCCCTTCTGGAATCGCAGACCGTTATTTCGCGGGATGAAAGACTTGACGTCATCGGCAGCGCCGGCTTGCCCGACGACTTGAACGACATATGGGATCGTCTCGCCGCCGGCTAATCGGGCGGTTGTATCGTAACCATGGTCAGCGTGCGGGCGCCCAATGCGGCTGCGGATTCCACCCGGTCGATCACCACATAGAAGCTCTTGGCTGTGCGTCGTGACCCGCTGGTCATGGCAACCTCCAGTATAACGCCGTTGCTGCCCTCTGCGATGACCTCGGTGTGAGGCATGACCGGTACAAAATCTACGCCGGGCTTTGCCGTGCCCGATTCCGTCCACCAGATAAAGCTGGCCGCACCACGCGGATTGCCCCTGCGGCGGACGGTGACATGTGCTGACTTTTCATTTACGAGCACGTCGACCGTGTCCGCCGCCATTTCGATGCGCAGCGGGCCAAAACTGACGGCGGGCGCCACGGCGGGCTTCTCGGCACCAGGCGCTGGCACCGCTGCCGTGCGCGCGGTGTGCGGCGCACCGGGCGCGGCAACCACAGCCGGCGCGGGGCTTCGGGTGGGCTGCGGACGGGCTGCATCGGTGGCTGCTGCCATTGGCGCGGGCGACGGGTCGGCACGCAAGGTGTCGGATGATCCAGGAAGATGCCATCCCGCCACGGTGCCCGCGACGGTACCCGAGACCGAGTCATAGTTCGTGGCTACCCAGTAGCCCCCGGCCCCCAGCAAGGCAAGCCATAGGACCACGGCGGCCGTCAGCCATGCCTGGTTACTGCGCGGCGCGGCACTGGTCATCAGGTTCGAAAGAAGAGGTAAGCGCGGCGCTGCGCCACGCAAATTCAGCCTATCCAGCCAGTTCTGCACGTCCGATGGCCGACGGGCGCGATCCCAGTTCAAGCCTTCGCGGAGCACCCGCCATTGCGAGCCCGTGAGCCCGTCCGGACGACGGACACGGACACGTTTCGAGCGCGCCTCGAGCGCGTTGCATCCGGGGAAGGGGTGTTTTGCCGATAGCAACAGGTAAATGACGCAGGCGAAGGCGAATACATCATCGCGCGAATCGGGGCGCTGGCCTTCGAGCACCTCACAGCTGGCATAGCCGGGTGTCGCGACCGGCGCCCTGAGTGTCGACGCATCATCCTCGGCCCAGTCCGTGCGCCGCAGCGAATGCGCGGCGCCAAAATCCAGCACGCGCAATTCACCTTCATTGGGAATGAAAATGTTTTGCGGATTGATGTCGCCATGCACCACTCCGCGCGAATGCGCGTGCGAGAGGGCAGCGCCGACGTCACGAATGACCGCGAGCGCGTAGGCTCGCGGCAGTATTACCGAATGTCTGGCGCTGAGCACACCGCTGAGAAGCGCACCGCTCAATAATTCCATGGTGAAAAAGGCGGCGTCGCCGTCGCGATCGAATTCGTGTACGCGAACGATGTGCGGATGCGACAGTGATTGTAGGTGCTGAAACTCGCGTTGCAGTTCGCAC
>JANYIY010000375.1 GCA_025358615.1 Gammaproteobacteria bacterium
ACGCTCTTCCGATCTCGGCGCCATCGAGATGGCGCCCAACATCAACGGGCTGGATCATCTCAATGTCGTGGGACTGCTGAGTGAGAAACTCGGCAGTCCCGTCGTCCTTGAAAATGACATCAATCTCGCGCTGCTCGGGGAAATATGGCATGGCTGCGCGCAAAACGTTGACAACGTAGCTTACCTTGCGCTCGGTAGCGGCGTTGGACTGGGACTCTATGTCAACGGCCGGCTCGTTCGCGGCGAGAACGGCGCCGCCGGTGAGATCGGCTATCTGCCGATCGGTGGCAATCCGCTGCAGGCCGAGTGCCGCCTGCAGGGCTGCCTCGAGTACCAGGTTGGCGCAACGGGTGTCGTGCGACGATATCGGGAGACCGGCGGTTCCGATGTTGATTCGGAGCGACAGGTCTTTGAGCGAGCCCAAGAGGGCGATCCGATTGCCGCGTACGTGGTCGAGGAGACGGCGCGGCTGACTGCTCTTGCGGCCGCGGCGGTCATCGCAACAGTGGATCCGCAACTGCTCGTTCTGGGTGGCTCGGTCGGAGCGCGCCCGGATTTTGCGGACCAGGTCGCGCGCGTGCTGTTGCAGCTCTCGGCGCGGCCGGTAGAGATTCGCACCAGTACCCTCGGCAGGCGAGCCGGCGTCGTGGGCGCCTTGTCCGTCGCCTTGCGCCGTCTCCATGATGAATTCTTCGGAGTCGCGGAACTCGCGGCTCTGCCTCTTCCGCCGCCAGCGCAGCGTAGCGCACGTCAATGACGCGCGAACCTGACTATTGTTTTGCGGCGGACCTAGGCGGCACGAAGCTCGCCGCAGCGATTGCAGATGCGCATGGTCGTATCGTGGCGGAATTGACCGAGCCCACCGACCCGCGAGGCGCGGCGTACGTGGCCGAACAGATCGCCGCCTGCGCCGACAAGCTGGCAAAAACCGTCGGCATCGAAGTCTCGCGGGCGCGACATGTCATGGTGGGAATTCCGGGAGCGATCGATCCTGGCACAGGCCGTGTTTCCTTGACTCCCAACATCGCCGGGTTGGAGGACTTCGATGTTCTCGGCTTTCTGCGCGACCGCTTCGGAGCGGATGTTGCGATCGAGAACGACGTGAATCTCGCGATGTTGGGCGAGCATGCGCTCGGCTGCGCCAGTGGCTGCCGCAACGCGGCGTTCTTAGCGCTAGGAACAGGTGCGGGGCTCGGCCTGCTCATCGATGACAAGCTGTTTCGCGGGGCGCGTGGCACGGCGGGAGAGATCGCGGACCTGCCCATAGGGCGCGACCCGACTTCGCAGATACCCTCTGCCGGCGGTACATTCGAGCTCGAAGTGGGCTCACTCGCCATCGTGGATCGATACCGGCGCCAGGGTGGAACCGCGGCCGCCACGGTACGTGACATTTTCAGGCTCCTCGAGCAAGGCGACGCAGTGGCGGCGTCGGTCCTCGACACGACGGCGCGCTGGGTGGCCCTCGCGGTAGTGACACTGCAATCGCTCCTCGATCTGGAGCTCATCGTGTTCGGGGGAAGCATCGGCGTGCGTCCCGAGCTGTATGAGCGAGTCCGTCGGGCCCTTCCGGCCCTCTTCTCACGACCCATTACCATCGCACCCAGCCGGCTTGGCGATCGCGCGGGCCTCATCGGCGCCGCGTGGGCCGCGGGGCAGGCTCTGCGTCAGAACCCTGAGCCGGCGTAGTGCGCGCTGGATTTCGAACGAGGCGCTTATTCACAGCGCAATCTTGTTTTCATGCGCGCCGCTCAGTCGTCGCTTTTTTTCTCGGTGGCCTCTTCGTTTTTGCCACAGGCTTTTTGCGACGCTTAGGTACGGTTGCAGACTTTTTCGGTGACTTGCGTGGCGTACGGTGCCTATGAGAGTTGATCTTTGAGTAAGTGCCGACGAACCGCTCCCGTGCCAACGAAATGCGAGAGCAATCGATAATTACCGGTTTCGTGCCGCACCCGTCCCGCGACGATCGCCGGATGAATACCAAGCCGTTGGGCGAGTTCCATCACAGCGAGCGAGGAGGCGTTTTCCCGGACGCTGCTCGTTCTCCAGACATCGGCGGGAATGAGTCCGTTTTCGGCCCACTCATCGGCCTCTTCTTCTATGGGATCTCGCGGCGTGCCCTTGACGTTGCGAAGGCTCAGGTCGTCTACGAAGCCACCCCCTTGAGTTCCAGCGAGGTGTCGACCGACATGCGCAAGCTCGTGCAAGAGACAGAACCAGAAGTTGTCGAGCCGGTCGTACCGTAACGTCAAACCGATGACGGGCGTGCCGTCGGTTAACTGTAGGGCGGCGCCATCCAGATACGTGCGCGGCAGGTGCTCCAAGCAAATGAGATGGATGCCGTGTTTGGCGAGGAACTCGAGCGCAAGTCGAGGTCCCTCGTTGGACCAGCTGAGTTTCGCGACTTCACGAAGGAAGACAAGGTCTACCGTTCTCGGCGCAAAAACTACCGGCAAAGGGTTCGCATGGGCTCGCGCGAGGACCTCCCAGCACCATGCCTTCAAAGCGTAGGGATCGGTCTTGGCATTGAGGCGTGCATGATCGTTCTTGCGATAGAACGCCGTCGGCAACGCGTGTTCGCCGCCGGCGCGACGAATCAGATCGCACATCAGCTCCTCGGCGTGTGCCAACGGGTTGCGGCATCTGGCAATCCAAGCGCGAGCAATCATTTCGGTGAGCGGAAAACGATTCCACTCGAGTCCCGCCAATGCGGAGGTTAATTGTGCACCGGGCTGTTGCAATAGCACATCGGCGGGAATGCCGAGGTTGGCATGCAGCGCTCGTGCGATCTGTAGGGTGAGAGGCCGCTTGCCTGCTAGGACTTCGGAAACTTTGGCCCGTGAACCGATGAAGGGGATGAGATCGCGCGGCAAAAGCGCGGCCTGGTCCATGCGAAAACGGATAGCCCCGAGAGGCGTGGGATAGCCCATTGGCGTGTGCTTGTCCTCATAGAGTTCTACCAAATCAGTGAGTACATCGAGTTCGTTACCTTCCGGGGTATCGATCTTTGCATCCATGAGCTCATCGATGCGCGCAAGCGCGGACCGGTAATCGGCCTCGCTCCGAATCGCTCGTATCTCGTTGCTCATATCAAACCTCCTCCGCATTGACTCCGTCGTATTCCGTATGCGTCCCCACGAACCGCACATAGAGCATCCGGTAGGGATAGTTGATCTTCACGATCAAGCGATAATCGTTCCCCTTGATGTTGAAGGCCACGCGGTTGTCCCCCAGGACGCTGACACTGCCGTACTTCGCCTTCACGTGTGCAGGTGTACTCCAGTCCTCCTTCTCCACTTCGCGATACCACGCCAACAGTGGCTCCTCGGCATCGGCATGCTTGGCCCAGAACTCCCTCAGGGTGCTTTTCGCGACGATACGCACCAGGGATATGATAAAGCAGTCCCAAAATATTATGAAGTACTTTCACTAATATAGGGAGCGTATTATAATCTATTGATTATGAATACATTTATACCATTTCCGGTGACTCGATAATCACGCGGCCCTGGCGGGTAGTGGGTTCGCCTGGCTGCCGGAAGACATCGTGCAAAAACATGTGGCAGCGGGGCGGATGCTCACCGCCCTTGATGACTGGTCAATCACCTACCCCGGGTATCACTGTTTCATTCCCAACGGTAGCCATGATAGTCCGCGATCGCCAGGCCGCCGGCGACACTCGTGAAGGGATCATGTTCGGTGACCTTGTCGGGAAACAACCCTTCCAACAATTGCCTGACGGCAACGATTTGTGAGGAACCCCCGGTCCGCGAGAGTGGTCCATTCCGGGTGCTACGCGGCCAGGCAAATGGGATTGGCAGCGGCTCGTAGCTGCGGATGCCAGCGTTCGAAATCACTACGTAGCTGGTGATTGAGCACGTGGGTTCGGACCTGGAGCAGCCGATGTGCACC
>JANYIY010000380.1 GCA_025358615.1 Gammaproteobacteria bacterium
GGCGAACAAAGCGAGGATTTCGGAGTGTTCAATGCCGCCGACTTCGTGTCGGCCCTGCTCAAGTCCGGTCCCGACTGCTGGGCAATGAGGGGTACGTTGTTGCGCTCCGCCCAAACCTCCAGTTGCTCGCGTGCCGCCGCGCGGAAGGTGTCGCCGGCGGCCAGCATGACGCTGTGGCCCTCGGCCATGAGCCGGCGGGCCAATTTGCCGATGGTGGTGGTTTTGCCGGCGCCGTTGATGCCCACCACCAAAATAACGTAAGGCTTGCCGGCGGGATCGATGACCAGAGGGGTTTCCACCGGCCTTAAGATATCGAGCATGGCGTCGTGCAGGGCTTTGAGCAACGCATCCACGTCGTCCAGCTCCTTGCGGGCGACGCGGCGGCGCAGCTCGTCGAGAATGCGACGAGTGGCCTCGGTTCCCACGTCAGCGGTGATCAGGCGGGTCTCGAGCTCGTCGAGAATTTCCGCGTCGATTTTGCGCCCGGGCAGCAGTTCCGTCAGGTCGGCGGTGAGCCAGGCGGGGCCCTGGTTCAATTTGGCGCGCAGGCGCTTGAAAAACCCGCGTACGCCGGGCTTGTCGGATTCGTTCGTCATTGGGGAGGTATGATACCGGGAGTGACCAATCTCAAGACGGAATCGAATACCTCCAGTGGCCGCAATTCGGTGCGCATCATTGCCGGCACTTGGCGCGGCCGGCGCATCAATTTTCCGGACATTCCGGGCCTTCGCCCCACCCCCGATCGGGTCCGTGAGACCCTGTTCAACTGGCTGCAGCATAATGTCGCGGGCGCCCGCTGCCTGGATTTGTGCGCAGGCTCCGGTGCGCTGGGGCTCGAGGCCCTGTCCCGAGGGGCAAAGGAGCTGGTATTTGTCGAGCAGGCGGTTGCCGCTGCGCGCGGCCTTACGGAACAGCTGACCCGCTTGGGCGTGACTGGGCGGGCCCAGGTCATGGAAATGGGCGCCACGCGATTTCTGCGCACGCCGGCGCAGCCCTTCGACATAGCGTTTTTGGACCCGCCATTTGGGCGCGAGGCACTGGCGGAATATTTTCCAATGCTGGATACGGGCAATTGGCTCAAAGAAGGGGGCCTGGTGTATCTGGAAAACGAGAAGGCGGCCGGAGTGCCGGTGCTGCCTCCCCACTGGGAAATGCTCAAATCGAAAGCGGCGGGCGAGGTGGGGTATCATTTGGCGCGCGTCGGGTCGCGCGAGCAATAAATGCACAAAAGAACAGCTGTCTATCCTGGCACCTTTGATCCCATCACCAACGGTCACCATGACCTGGTGCGGCGGGCCGCCAGCATTTTCGATCGCCTGGTGGTGGCCATTGCCGCGAACCCCAACAAGGCGCCGATGTTCACCCTGGAGCAACGCGTGGACATGGCCCGGCGGGTACTCGCCGACGTGCAAAATGTCGAGGTTATGGGCTATGTGGGCTTGACCGTGGACTTCGCGCGTCAAAACGGCCTGGCGGTCATCGTGCGTGGACTGCGCGCCGTGTCGGACTTCGAATTCGAATTCCAGTTGGCCAACATGAGCCGGCATCTCACGCCGGAAATCGAGTCCGTTTTCATGACCCCGCAAGAACAGTACACCTTCATTTCTTCGACCCTGGTACGTGAAATCGCCGTACTGGGCGGTAATGTGTCGGAGTTCGTGCATCCGATCGTCGAGATCGAACTGAAACGGCACCGCCAGCTTTGATCCGCTCATTCGCACCGCGCGGCTCGCGGCGGTTCCCTATAACGGCTTGGTTGATGGCGGCGATCGCTTGCGCGCCGCCGGCGTTCGCCGATCACGTGCCGGCGACGGCCGCGAAACCGGCAGCGCATGCGGTTGCGCCACTTGCCGAGCGAACGGCGGCGGTGCACAAGGGGGCCATTGCCAGCGCCTATCCGCTGGCGAGCCAGGCCGGACAGGAAATTCTGGCGGCAGGCGGCAATGCCTTCGATGCCGCGGTCGCGGTATCGGCGGCTCTCGCGGTGGTCGAGCCCAGTAGTTCGGGTCTAGGCGGCGGCGGCTTCTATTTATTGCATCGGCAATCCGATGGTTACGAGACCATGCTGGATGCGCGCGAAAAAGCGCCGGGCGCTGCAACGCGCGACATGTACTTGGACAAGGCCGGCAATGCCATCGAGAACGCATCGATTTCCGGAGCGCTGGCCGCCGGCATACCCGGCGAGCCGGCGGCCTTCGAGTACCTGGCGCGCAAATACGGCAAGCTGTCGTTGCAGCAATCGCTGCAGCCGGCGATTCGCCTGGCGCGCGACGGCTTTCCGTTGTACGCGCGGCTGCAGGGCGGCATTCGGCGCAAGCAATCGGTTTTGAAGCGGTCGCCCGATGCGGCGAAGGCGTTCTTGACGGCGGACGGCGCAGTGCCGGAGATCGGCGCCATCATCAAGCAGCCTGATCTGGCGATGACCCTCGAAGCCATCGCCGAGCAAGGTGCAAAAGGATTCTACGCAGGCCGGGTGGCTGCGGATTTGGTAGCCGGCGTGCGGGCGGACGGCGGGATTTGGACCTTGCAGGATCTTGCGGCGTACCGGGTGATCGAGCGCAAGCCACTGATCGGTGACTATCATGGCGCGCGTATTGTGTCGGCATCGCCGCCCTCATCGGGCGGCATCGCGGTCATCGATGCGCTGAATATATTGTCCGGCTTCGATTTGCACAAAGTCGACTCCGCTACGCGCAAACACTTGGTGATCGAGGCGATGCGGCGCGCGTACCGCGACCGGGCAATTTACCTGGGCGACCCCGACTTCGTGAAAATGCCGCTGGCGCAGCTCTCAAGCGTGGATTATGCGGCCGGACAGCGCAGCAGCATTCGCACCGACAAGGCCATGCCCTCCAACATGCTGCCCGGCATCGAATCGGAACCCGTCGGCATGCAGACCACGCATTTTTCAGTGCTGGATGCGGCCGGCAATCGGGTCGCAGCCACGATTTCGGTCAACCTGTTTTTCGGCACGGGCTATATGCCGCCGAAGACCGGCGTGCTGCTCAACAACACCATGGATGATTTCTCCACCAAGCCCGGCCGGCCCAATGAATTTGGCTTGGTGGGGGCCACCGCCAATTCCATTGCGCCGAACAAGCGCAGCCTGTCCAGCATGTCGCCGACTTTCGTTGAGACGCCGAAGGGCTTGATGATCGTGGGCTCGCCCGGCGGCAGCTTCATCATCAGCATGGTGCTGTTAGGCACGCTCAACTATCTGGACGGGATGAATGCGGCGGACATAGTGAAGTACCCACACTATCACCATCAGTACCTGCCCGATGAAGTGGACTACGAGCCGGGTGCGTTCTCCGATGCCGAAATCAAAGAGTTACAGGCCAAGGGGCACACGCTCAAGATGCCTGGCTGGCAATGGGGCAACATGCAGGTCATCACCTGGGATTTCGCCAGCGGCAACGTGGCGGCAGCCTCGGATCCGCGCGGCGAGGGCGCCGGCCTGGTGTACTAGGCGGAGCGATCCCAGATCAAAGGGGCGCGCACGTTTTTCAAACTTGGCAGGTCGAGCACCAGTAGGTGGAACGCTGACCTTGGACGAATTGTTTGACGGCGGTCTTGCACACGCGGCAAGCCTCTCCTTTGCGCTCATACACGAATAATTTCTGGCGGAAGTATCCGGGCGCGCCGTCGGCATTGACGTAATCGCGCAGCGTGGTGCCGCCGATTTTGATCGCTTCACCGAGCACGTCTTTGATGGCCTTGGCGAGCGCCGTAGCCTCTTTGCGGCTAAGGCGGCGCGCGGCCCGGCGCGGTGAAATATGCGCGCGGAACAATGCCTCGCTGGCGTAAATGTTGCCGACGCCCACCACCACCTGGGAATTCATGATGAATTGCTTGACGGCGACGCTGCGCTTGCGGGTGGCGCGATACAGGTATTCGCCGTCGAATTCGCGGCTCAACGGTTCGGCTGCCAATTTGGCGAGGAGCGGGTGCAGTGCAGGATCAGTGTCGGTCCAATGCAAGCTGCCGAAACGCCGTGGATCATGAAAGCGCAGTATCCAACCGCTGTCGACGCGAATGTCCCAGTGGTCGTGAGCCTTCGGTGTCGTGTCGAGCTTGACCAAGCGCAGACTGCCCGACATGCCGAGATGCAGGATCAAGGTGCCGGTGTCGAAGCGGATCAGTATGTACTTGGCGCGCCGCTCGACGGCGCGCACGGTTTGGCCGCGCACGGTGGCCTCGAAATGCGCGGCGATGGGCCAGCGCAGGCGCCGCTCGCGCACGATGACATCGAGCACGCGCCTGCGCAGCAAGGCAGGCGCTATGCCGCGTCTCGTCGTTTCTACTTCAGGGAGCTCGGGCGTGTGAAAGCTCGGGCGCGAGGACTACTTGATCTTCGATTCTTTGTAGGGAACGTGCTTGCGCACTACCGGATCAAATTTCTTCGTTTCCAGTTTGTCCGGATGCAGACGCTTGTTCTTCGTGGTCGTGTAGTAGTGACCGGTGCCGGCCGAAGAAACCAATTTGATTTTGTCGCGCATGAGTGGCTCCTTAAACCTTGACGCCCTTGGCGCGCAGATCCGCCACCACCACGTCCACGCCGCGCTTCTCGATGGTGCGCAGACCGCGGGTGGACACGCGCAAGCTCAGGAAGCGCTTCTCGACTTCCGACCAGAAGCGGTGAGTATGCAGGTTCGGCAAGAAGCGGCGCCGCTTGCGATTGTTCGCATGGGAAACCGTATTACCTGATTTAGGACCCTTGCCCGTGACTTGGCAGACTCGCGACATGTGGCAAACCCTTGAACTTGAAGAAGCGTTGAGAAGCCGAACTTTATACCAGGGTCGTTAAGTCAGGGCAACAAGACCCGACGAGGTCTGGGTAAATCGGCATTATATTCAATGAGTTGCAAAGGAGGTGGCACTTGCTTCACCCGTCAAAGCCCCGCGTCGGCCGGGAGCGTCCAACAGCGACTCCCGATAGTTCCGCAGCGCCTGGGCGAGGTGGTTTTGGGTCAGCAATAGGTCGCCCAGCTGCTCACGCGCCGGAACTATCGGGCCGGGGGTCACGGGCAGCTTTTCGAGCGACTCTTCTTGCTCTGCCGCCTGCCGCAGCAGTTGCACTGCTTCTTTCGGATGTGACGTCGCCGCCATCTGCCAAGCTTTGGCTTCCTTGCCGAGCACATCGACCTGAGTTGCCCAGTAGGTATTACCGTCAGCCTGCAGTTGTTGGCGGCTGCTCTCGATCTTCGCGATGTCGGCGTCCGCTGCTTGCGGGTGCCCCATGCGCGAGTTGGCAACCGCCCGAGCCCAGTAGACAAGGGCAGCTATGTGCGGAGCGGACTTCGGCAACGGTTGCAATGCCGCCGCGTCGCTCCAGCGTTGGCGCTCTATGGCAAGCCGAACCGGCATGGCCGTCGCCGCATAGCCGACTTTGAAATCGTCCCCCAGCAGCGCACCCATGGAATGCAGGTCCGCCACCACCTTTTCGGCATCGGAATCACGCCCGCGCTGCAAATAGGCATAGGTGAGATAGTCCATGGCATGTAGTTCTTCACCTTGGTCGCCTTGGGCGCGCGCTGCGGCGCGCGCTGCGAGGTTCGAAGTAACGGAATCATCCCAGAGACCGAGTCGCGTAAAGATATGCGAGGGCATGTGCAGGGCATGCGGCGCGGAAGGCGCGATTTTCGAGTAGGCGCGCGCCGCGGCCAGACCACGCGACGCCAGCTCGGTGCTGTCGTAGGCATGAATCAAGTAGTGCGCGGCGCCGGGGTGATCGGGTTGCTCACGATAAACGGATTCCAAGATCGCGGCCGCGCGCTTCTGATTGGCATGGGTGCGATCCTCGAGCGGCGCCGTGGCGATCAGCGCCAGGGCATAGAACACCTGCGCTTCGGTATCGTTCGGATTGCTTCGGGCAACTTCCGCCATGGCGTCCGCATAGTCTTTGGCCCGGATCTGGGGCGGTACCTGCTCGGCATCCTTGTAGTAGAGAGCAGCGGCCGCGATGAATTGTCTTTCTCGCGGCGAGGCCCCGCTCAGATGAACCGCCTGTTGAATTTCCTCTTTTCCGCTGCGCAATTCGTCGGCGCTCGGTGGACTCCACAGCTGGTGATAGTAGGACATGGCAATGCCCCAGTGGGCCATGGCGCAATTTGGATCCGCCGCGGCGACCTTGCGGAATGACTGCTCCGACGCGGTGTAGGCAAAGGAGTGCAGCAGAGCGACGGAACGCTGAAAAACCGTTCCGACACCGGCTGAGCACGATGTCGGAAAGGTGACGGTACCCAATTTCTCGGGCGCTGGATGCGAATGCATTTCCTGCGATGCCGCGGCAGACAGATACGCGGCCGCGCACACTGCGACAATAAAGGGTGGAAGTTTCACGCCGTAATTCCCCTAACGATGAGCTTAAGTCTGCGCGCCGCCTGGGCTACGCGATTACCTGGCTGTCGCCGACGCCGCAGGGTATACATTGAGAATGCCGGACTTCGGTGTCGCACTCAAGTAGGGATGAGGGCCGCCCTCGATCCGAAGAAAATGCTTATCTCTTGACAATTAGAACAGGATAACCCCATGCATAAACTACATTGCCGACTCGCCTTCGTGATGTTGCTCGATGTGCTTTGTCAACGCACGGCGCTCGCGGATGCCGCCGAGCCGGTAGCGCCACTCCGTTACGTTCATGTTTACGCGGATGGCGCGGGGGTATCGCATTTCTGCGAGGAGCATTTCGACTTCATCCGAGGCCGCGACGGCAATAGTTCGATCCATGTTTTAGAGGCAAAGGGTGGGGCGACGCTGCTGCGTCTCAAGGTGGGAGCCGTTGAGGATTGGCACAATGCCCCTCGTGCCTGGTATCTGATCGTGCTGCAGGGTAAATCCGAAGTCACCACTTCAGACGGCCAAGTGCGCCAGTTCGGTCCCGGGTCCGTGGTCCTGCTGGACGACACCACCGGCAAGGGACATCAGACGCGAGTCGTCGGAAACACCGATCACATTGCGGCCGTCATACCGATCGCCGATGTGCCGGTGACCGGGGCGAGGTAGGCCGTCTCGCCGAGGTCGAATGTGAAACCGATACCGCGGCATATGTCATAGAAGTCCCCGTTCCGCGAGCGACACGCTGGTGCCGTCGCCGATGATGATGTGATCGAGCAGGCGGATGTCGACCAGACCCAGCGCCTCCTTGACGCGCTGAGTGATCAATTCATCCGCCTGACTGGGCTCGGCGATTCCCGACGGATGATTGTGTGCGATGATGACCGCCGCGGAATTGCGTTGTAGAGCGAGCTTGACGATTTCCCGGGGATGCACGCTGGCACCGTCTATGGTGCCGCGGAACAATTTCTGGAACTGGATCAGACGATGTCGCTTGTCGAGGTAGAGACAGCAAAATACCTCATGTTCCAGGTCGCGCAGCTGGGAGGAGAGAAAGTCCCGGGTGGCCCGCGGACTCGCCAGCGAAGGACCTGCGCGCAAGGTCTCCGACAGCTGCCGCTTCGCGATCTCGACTGCGGCTTGCAGCTCCGCGAACCGGACAAGCCCTAGTCCGCGTTCGGCGCAGAATCTCTGTCGATCGGCGGCGATCAATTTTCGCAACGAGTGAAAACTCTTCAAAACATCGCGCGCCAGGTCGAGTGCCGAATGACCCGCAGTGCCCGTGCGCAGCAAGATTGCCAGCAACTCGGCGTCCGACAGTGCCGACGGGCCCTTCTCGAGCAACTTCTCGCGAGGTCGTTCGTCAGCGGGCCAGTCTCGAATTGCCATGTGCGCAGCATGGCGAGCGGGGCCGCAACTCTCTAGACGCATATCTTAGGTGAGCGGGGAGATTGGCGACGCCGCCACCCCCGAGCGGCATCGCTTCAACCGTGCCCTGAACTGCCGAAGCCGCCCGCGCCACGCGAAGTCGCAGAAAAATCCTCGACCACTTCGAATCCCACCTGGACCACGGGCACAAACACCATCTGTGCGATCCGGTCGCCGGGATTGATGGTGAATGGCGCGGCGCCGCGATTCCACAGCGACACCATCAAGGGTCCCTGATAATCCGAATCGATCAGGCCGACCAGGTTGCCGAGCACGATGCCGTTTTTATGGCCCAATCCGGAGCGCGGCAGCAGCACCGCCGCGAGTTCCGGGTCCGCAATGTAAATCGAAATGCCGGTGGGAATGAGTTCGGTGCCGCCGGGCTTAAGCATGAGCGGTGCATCGATGCAGGCGCGCAAATCCATACCGGCCGAGCCGGATGTCGCGTGCTGGGGCAACGGGAAATCTCGCCCGGCGCGCGGATCCAAGATCCGCAACTTGACGGTACGCTGCACGGTCAGCGACGCGCGCGGCGTGCGCGCACTCGATCCCGCGGCAACGCGGCGATGGTGCGGCGCTTGCGCGACCCACGCCGGGGACTGCCGTCGGGCGGTGGCAGGCGGGTGGCGATCAGGGCGATGAGCTGCCGCGCGACATCGAGTTTCGGTCCGCGTGCCACCTCGACTTTGCCGCCGGGCCAAATGACGGTGAGCGCATTGTCCTCGCAATCGAAGGCGATACCCTCGCCGACTTGGTTGGCGGCGATCATGTCGAGCTTCTTGCGCTTGAGTTTGGCACGCGCATTCTCTTCGACGTCGTTGGTCTCGGCGGCAAAGCCGACGACGAATGGCCGCTTCGCCATGTCCGCAATGGACTTGATGATGTCCGGGGCGGGCTCGAGATCGAGCTTGACCGAGACACCTTGCTTCTTGATTTTCTGTTTGGCGACGGTCACCGGCTGAAAGTCGGCGACCGCAGCCGCGCCAATGAATACGTCCGCGTCCGCCACTTGACGGTGCACGGCGGCGTACATGTCGCGTGCGCTTTCCACATTGATGCGGGTGATGCCGGCGGGCGTCGGTAATTGCACCGGGCCGCTCACGATAGTCACGTGTGCGCCGGCCTCGCGGCAGGCGGCCGCGACGGCGAATCCCATTTTCCCCGAACTGCGGTTGGTCAGATAACGCACCGGGTCGAGCCGCTCGCGGGTCGGGCCGGCGGTAATCAAGACATTCAGGCCGGCCAGTAATCCGGCATTGACCGGTGGCGCCAGCAGACTGTCGGCGAGCTTGATGGGTTCCCACATGCGACCGGCACCGACTTCTCCACATGCCTGATTGCCGGAATCGGGGCCGAGGATACGGATGCCGCGCGAGATCAGCGTCTCGACGTTCACCTGGGTCGCTTTGTTAGCCCACATGATTCGATTCATCGCGGGCGCCAGCACGATGGGTGCTTCGGTGGCAAGGCACAGTGTGGCCAAAAGGTCGTCGGCCTGTCCACTCGCCAAGCGGGCGATGAAGTCGGCGCTTGCCGGCGCGATCAGCACGACTTGGGCCCAGCGCGCCAACTCAATGTGGCCCATGGCGGCTTCCGCTGCACCGTCCCATAGGTCGCTGCGCGTTGGGTGGCCCGATACCGCCTGAAAACTCATGGGCGAGACGAATCGCTGGGCGGCGCCTGTCATCACCACCTGTACGTCCGCGCCGCGTTCCATCAGGCGACGCACCAGGTCGGGGCTCTTATACGCAGCAATGCCGCCCGTGACGCCCAGCAATATTCGAGTCTTCGGCGTCAATGGATGCCCTTCAGTTCTTTGAAGCGCGCGATGTCGTTTTCGAATTGCTTGCGCATCGTCGTCTCCTCACTGCCCTTCTCACGCAGGTTCTGCTCTTGCGTGTGGATGTCGTTGCCGACGCGTACCAAGTCTTCGGCGAGCTGATCCGGCATGGCCGGAGCATTCGGATCGCTGTTGTACGGCTTGAAGTGCATGCTCATGACGCGCAGCTTCTTCAGTTTCCCATTCAATGAGTCGAGAAAACTCGACGTGACCTTGATTTGATCGGTGACCAGCGTCACTCGCTGATCACGCAGGCGTTCGATTTCCTGAACCGACGCATAGGTGCTCAGCAAATTATGATCCCGGTTCTGGCTCTGCTGTGCTTCCAGCTTCTTTTGGTCATCGGCAGCGAGCTGCTCGGGGGTTTTCTGTGCATCGAGGCGATTGATTTCAACGCCTTGGGAATTGATGATGTGCTGCTCTTGTGACGCGTATTCCGGCGGGATGCGATCGCCGTAATGGGTAACTCCGTGTTCGTCTACCCATTTATAAAGAGTGCGGCCGTTGCCGGTGGAGGTGGCGGCCGCGGCAGGAAAACCCGACAGGGCGAGCAATGCCACAGCGCACAGGATCCAAGCGACGTTTTTCAAGCGCATATCCTTAAGAGGAAGCGGCCGCCATTGTGAGGGGAGCGCCCCGCGTTTTCCAGGGTCCATGCCTCAATCTGCAAGCCCATAGAGCTTCCGATAGCTTTGCATACGCTCAAGGTCGTCCTGGCGCCCCCGCAGCGATGAATGTTGCATCAAGTCTGCCAGATTGACGACGGTAATGACGGGTATCCCATATCGGTCCTGGACCTCCTGTACCGCCGATAAACGGCTTTCCGGCGCCCGTTCCTGGCGATCCAAGGCGAGCAGTACCCCGGCTGCCTGCGCGCCCGCCGCCTGAATGAGTCCCAAGGATTCGCGTATCGCGGTGCCCGCCGTAATGACGTCGTCGACGATCAAGACCCTGCCCTTTAAGGGGCTGCCGATAATGCTGCCGCCTTCGCCATGGTCCTTGGCCTCCTTGCGATTGAAGGCAAACGGCAGGTTGCGACCGGACGTTTGCGCAAGCGTCGCCGCCGTGACGGTGACCAAGGGACTGCCCTTGTAGGCGGGGCCGAACAGCATGTCGAACTCGAGGCCGGAAGCGGCGATCGCCGCCGCATAGGCCTGCCCGACCGCGCCGATGGCGGCGCCTGTGTTAAACAACCCGGCGTTGAAAAAGTACGGGCTTTCGCGGCCCGATTTCAATGTGAAGCTGCCGAATCGCAGCACGCCCAGGCGCACGCACAGATCGATGAAGTCAGTTTGGTATGCCAAGCTCATGGGGACTGATATTATCGTGTGCAATGCGCATCGTCATGTTGATTGGACTTGAGCTCATGCCGGAGATTCACTCATCGGTGGCGATGTCGAGCCCGGCTGCGGGCGTTTGACCGAAACGGTGAAGCCAACCTTGCGGCAGGCGCTTGGCGACAAGCGCATGGTGGCGGTTCTATTCCTGAGCTTCGCTTCCGGGCTGCCGTTCAATCTGACGAATTTCACTCTGCAGGCCTGGCTGGCATCCGCGGGCCTCAGCATCGCGGCCATCGGCATCTTTTCGCTGGTCGCACTGCCATACAACTTCAAATTCCTTTGGGCTCCGCTGCTGGATCGCTACTTGCCGCCGATCTTCGGCCGGCGCCGCGGCTGGATATTGATCTTCCAAGCCTGCCTGGCAATTTGCATCGGAGTCATGGGTTTCTGCTCTCCCACCAAGGAACCGTATGTGCTCGGCGCCGTTGCTGTGCTCCTGGTGTTCCTCTCGGCGTCGCAGGACATCGTGATCGACGCGTATCGCGTGGATACCATTCCACCGAGTGAGCGCGGCCTGGCGGCGGCGGCGGCGGCGTTCGGCTACCGCACGGCAGCGATGCTGGCGGGCGCCGTGCTGGTCTTCATCGCCGCCAATGTCGGCTGGCAACTGGCCTTCCTGATCGTCGCCTGCCTCATGGCGGCCACCATGCTGGCAACCATCCGCGCGCCGGAACCCGAGGCGCCGGGACATGCACCGCGCAGTCTGGCGGACGCGGTCTGGCATCCCTTGCGAGCGCTGCTCGAGCAAAAGGGCATCTGGGGATTTCTGCTGCTGGTTCTGCTCTACAAGGTAGGCGACGCCCTCGCGCTGAGTCTGTACAGCACCTTCATGCTGCGCGGCGTCGGGTTTTCTCTGCACGAATTGAGCGTCGCCGGCAAGGTCAACATGACGATTTCCACCATGGTCGGCGTGGCCTTCGGCGGATACATGTATTTGCGCTGGGGCGTGTTCAAGTCGCTGCTGGTTTTCGGCATCGGTCAGTCCCTTACCAACTTGCTTTACATGTGGCTGGCGCTGGCCGGCAAGAAAGTGTGGTTGCTGGTGCTTGCCACGTCCTTGGACACCGGGATAGGCGGCATGGGGCAGGCGGCGTTCGTCGCGTTTCTGGTGTCGCTGTGTTCAGCGGATTTCAGCGCCACGCAGTACGCGCTGCTGTCTGCCCTCGCCACCCTGCCGCGCAACGTCACGGGTTGGTTTGCCGGTCAAATCGTGCCCGTCATCGGCTGGCCGAATTTCTTTATCTTGACGTGCCTGATTGCCGTGCCGGGGCTGATTTTGCTGGTCATCCTGCGCCGGCCCTTGAATGACCTGGGCGCGCGCGAAGCAGCGCAAGCCTAGCGTGGGAAAGGGCGGCAGACTCGGCGCGGCCGTAGCAATCAGCGGCGCATCGAACGATCGTGCGGGGATGACCAGAGGCTGCGCGCGGTGTCCTCGAACTCGCGATCCAAATCCTCGGCCTCCATATCCACGGCGCCCGACCAATCTTCCGGCGCGTCCGCCGCATCGATGAGTTCGTCGAGCAAATGCTCGTTCCAGGAATCGAATTCCATTTCGGCGACGGTGCCGTCGAAATATTGAATCTCTATCGTTTGATCTTGGTCGTCGATCGCGACCACTTCAAAGAGCTCGTTGGTACCGCCTCGATACCATTCACCTACGATCGGCTTGATTACGTTCATCGCCGTCTCCGTCTGTTATGCTCAACACCATTCAACTCCCAATGGGTGATTCGCGCAATATGTAATTTTTGCGCGCAGCAACATCGCCAGTGATCGAACAGTTCGTCAAATTCTTCGTCGTCTTTTTCGTGGTGGTGGATCCCATCTCGCTCATCCCTTTGTTCGCCGGATTGACGCAGGGCGCGAGCGCGCGCTACAAGAAAAAAATGGCCGGTAAATCAACCGTGATCGCATTAGCGATCAGCGTGCTGTTCGCCTTGGTCGGCGCAAAGTTTCTGGACATCATGGGGATCTCCCTGAGCTCATTCCGCATCGCGGGCGGCACTCTGCTGTTCCTGATTGCGCTCGATATGGTGTTTGCCCGACCCTCGGGCACGCGCTCGACCACTACCGAACGAGAGGAGGCCAAGAAACGCGAGGATATTTCGGTGTTCCCGCTGGCGTTCCCGTTCATGGCGGGTCCCGGTGCGCTCGCCACGATCCTGCTGACGGCGGGCGAGGTGGGCACGAAGCCTCTGCTGTTCGCCGGCTTCCTGTGCGTCGTGGCGCTGGTGCTCATCGTGTGCTGGATCCTGATGCTGGCGACGCCGCGGCTGATGAAGGTGCTGGGTGTAACCGGCGCCAATGTAGTGAGCCGGCTCTCCGGCGTCATTCTCGCGGCCCTGGCAGTGCAATTCATTGTCGACGGGCTGCGCGGCAGCTTCCGCTGACGACTACGATGGTACGGGGAAAGGCGCCGCCGTGCGCTTGCTGTATGCCAAATCCCACACGCCATGTCCTAAGCGCGCGCCGCGCCGCTCGAAGCGGGTCGGCGGCCTGAAATCCGGGTGCGGCACGTAGGTCGCATCATCGCTCAAGGAATGAAGGCGCGGGTCCGCATTGCACACCGCTAGAATTTGCTCTGCATAGTCCTGCCAATCGGTCGCCAGACGCAGCACTCCCCCGCTGCGCAGCTTGGCCGCCAGGGTTGCAGTGAAGACCGGATCGATCAAGCGCCGCTTGTGATGACGCTTTTTGTGCCACGGATCCGGGAAGAAGATCAGAATCTCGTCGAAGGATTCGTCTTGAATCGCTGCCGTTAAGACCTCCACCGCATCGTGGCAGATGACGCGCACGTTCCTTAAGCCAGCCGCTGCGGCCCGCAGCAGCAGTCGCCCAACTCCCGGTCGATGCACTTCGATGCCGACGTAATCGATGTGCGGATGGCTTTCGGCCAAACTGCCGATCACCTCTCCAACCCCAAAGCCGATCTCGAGACAGCGCGGCGCCTGGCGCCCGAAGCTCGCCGTCAAATCCAAGGCGCCAACCCCCGGATCCAGGCCATACGCGGGCCAAAGCTCCTCGAGTGCGCGTTGCTGCGCGTGGGTCATGCGCCCGGCGCGCAAGACAAAGCTGCGAATGTGGCGGTGTGTCTGCATGCATGCAAAGTGTGCCTGATATGATGCTGCGATGCGTAGGTCAAAGCGCGGCATGCAGTCGGGGCGTTGCGGCAGCTCACTGGCTGTGATGGCGGTTATCGCGCTGATTTCCGGCTGCGCCGGCCTGCCACGGCATGTCGATAAACCGAAGAGCGAGGCACTCTCCAATCCTGAGGTAACGACGCTCGGCCGCATCGTTGCACAGGAGCAGGAGGGGCACACGCATCTGTCGGGCATCCGCGTCCTATCGTCGGGCGAAGAGGTGTTGGCCGATCTCATCGCGCTCGCCGACCATGCCGAACGCACTCTGGACATCCAGTACTACATCATTCATCAGGATGCTTCAGCGCGGCTGCTGCTGCACCACCTGCGGCTGGCGGCGGACCGTGGGGTGCGGGTGCGCGTTTTGGTCGATGACCTCAATACCGCAGGCGAAGATCGCCGCTTCCTGCACTTGAGCCAACGCGCCAACGTGGAAGTCAGAGTGTTCAATCCATTTCCCGGCGGCAGATTCGCCACCTGGAGCCGCTTGCTGGCCTCGGTCGGCCACATTCGGCGCATCAATCACCGCATGCATAACAAATTGTTCGTTGCCGACAATGCGCTTGCCATCACCGGCGGACGCAATATCGGGGACCAGTACTTCACGCGCGATCCATTGAGCAATTTCATCGATCTGGATGTGATAGCGGCCGGTCCCATCGTACCCGAGCTGTCCGCATCCTTCGACGCGTTCTGGAACAGCAAGTTCGCCTACCCGATTGCCTCGGTGGCAACGCCGGTGGACAGCGAACCGGCAGCGTCGACCGCGTTGGACACGGCTGTTTCCGCGAACGCCAACTGGCTGGCGAACGAGCTGGAATCCGGCGGCGTGCAGCTGGCGTGGGTGCCTGCGACAGTGCTTGCCGATGGGCCCGCCAAGATCGCAAGCGAAACGTCTCCCGAGGAGGAGGAGACCATTGCGAACAATCTCGAGGCTTTGATGCGCTCGGCCACGAAGGAGCTCATTGTGATCTCAGCCTATTTCGTGCCCGGAAAGGACGGCATAGACATGATGCGCAAGCTCGTGGACCAGGGTGTGAGCATTCGGATACTCACCAACTCGCTGGCGTCGACTGATTCGCCGCTGGCGCATACCGGCTACTCGCGCTACCGGGCACCGCTGCTCAAGATGGGCGTGGAACTGTCCGAGGTGCGCCCCAAGCTCGGACAGAAACGCGCCCGTTTTCATCCGTTCCGCAGTTCCAACGCCAGCTTGCACGCCAAGGCCCTGGTGATCGATCAGAGAACGGTGTTCATCGGATCCATGAACATGGACGCGCGCTCGGCGCACACCAATAGTGAGCTTGGACTCGTCATGCGCAGCGCTGAGATCGCCCGGCAGGTCACGAGTCTGCTCGATGACATCAGCGCAGATGGCAGCTACCGGCTGCAGTTGGTGGAGCAAAGCGACAAAATCGAATGGATCAGCGGCGAGCCGGGGTCGGAGAAGACCTGGTACACCGACCCGGAAACGACCCGCCTGCAGCGCTTTACGCTGAAACTGCTGGCGCCGTTCGCGCCCGAGGAATTGTTGTAGGACTCACGAAATCCGCAGCGTGCTCAAATAGTCTTTGACCTTGCCGCGAAACCCCTCGCTGCTGGTGACGGTAGCCCCGCCGGCCAGCACCAGAATGAAATCGCCGCGCAGGGTGCGATTGACCTCTTTCACATAATTCATGTTGACCAGACAGGAGCGGCTGATGCGCAGCATGGGTTGCGTGCGCAATGCCAATTCCGCCTGCTGCAACGTGCTGCGCGCATGGAAATTGTCCTTGCCAACGCGAATCACGACATAGTTGCGATCCGCTTCGATCATCTCCACCTGTGCGGCGTCGAGCACGTGCAAGTGGCCGCCGAATTCGGCGAGCAGGCGCGGACGCTCCTCGACCGAAGGGCGTGTGCCGCGCTCCAATTGCGTCAGCAGACTCGCCAGCAGCGCCTGGCGCTCGTCCGCATGGCGCGGCCGCACCCGCTCCAAGGTCTTGCGGAAGCGGTCCTGATCGAAGGGTTTGAGCAGGTAATCCACCGCGCACACCTCGAATGCCTCGAGTGCGTATGTGTCGTAGGCCGTGACGAATACCAGCGAGGGTAGTTGCGTGGGCTGCAGGGCTCGAGCCAGATCAATGCCGTTCAAGGGGTCCATTTGAATATCGAGAAACAGCAGTTGCGGCTGCTGCACCCGAATTGCGGCCAGGGCGGCGGTGCCGTCGCCGAACTCACCGACCACGCGCAAATCGCCTTCCGCCTCGCAGTACTCGCGCAGCGTGCGCCGACCGGCTTGCTCGTCGTCAACGATGATGACGTCCATCATGCGTTGGCCAGCGCCTCGGTAGTGCGCTTTTCGCGCACTGGTGAATGGTGTATTGCCGGCATGATGATTTTGCTGCACCACTCACCGTTGGCGCCTGCGGCGGCGAGCCCGGCGCGACCCTCGAACTGCACGGCGAGACGTTCGCGGACATTATTGAGGCCGATGCCTTCCGCGCCGGCCAATTTTTCCGGCGCCATGGTGTTGAACACGGAAAGCGTCAACACATCCTGCGCCAACTGCGCGCTGATACGCACCGTCACCGGGCCTTGATGGCCCGCCAATCCATGGACCACGGCGTTTTCAACCAACGGCTGCAAAATCAAACTGGGTACCCATACGGCGGGGATTTCAGAGGCCGCGGGCAGAACCACGCTCAAACGATCGGCAAAGCGCCGCTGCTGCAGCTCCAAATACAGTCTGACGAATTGCAGCTCATCGCTCAGCTTGGAGAAGTCGTGCTCCCCGGCGTTGAGTAGCCGCCGCAGCAAGTCCGCCAATTGCACCACCATGGACTGGGCGCCCTTGGGGTCCCACTCAATATGGCCGCGAATGGTGTGCAGTAGGTTGAACAAGGTGTGCGGCGACAATTGCATGCGCAGCGCCGCCAAGCGCGCGGCTATCCACTCGCGCTCGAGCGCCGCAAGACGCAGTTCCGAATTTCGAAAACGCGTGTACAGCGCCAGCCCGGTAATCAGCGCCAGGCCGAAACCATAGGTCGGCAGGAAGCTCACGAAGCTGGCCACCCATAGCGACAGAAAGAACGGGTCCAGCCAGGGATCGGACACATGCTTCATGGTGTGGTCCTGCCAGTCCGAGGTGCCCAGCAGCATTTGAGAAACGATCATGGCCGGATAGGCCAAGGCCGCGAATAGGGCACCCAAGATCAATTGCAATGGCAACGCAACAAACAGCGGACGCCACTGAATCCGCAACGATGCCCAAAAAGAAACCAGTAACACCGGCAGCAGCAGCGCGTGCTGCAGCAGACGAGCATCCCAGGCCGCGAACAGCGAAAAGTTTGTCATGCGCGCCATGCCGGTGCGCATGCTGTACGCATACAGAATGTTCGACAGCGCCACATACACCCAAAACAGGCAGGCAATTCCCAGAAATTGCCGTGGGGTGAGACCCCCGGCAAACCGCCGGGCCGGTGAGTCAGTCGTGCCGATTCCGATCATGCTGGCAAGCCTAGCGCAAGTCGGGCCGATTGCGGAGCTTTGGCCCATGGTCCGGGGACGAAACCGTCATAGCAGGGGACGACCTCGACTGGGCCCCGCAGACGCTGCTAGGCGGGGTGTTATCTCATATAGGTGTCGTCAAACACCGTCCTCTAGGAGATATGTCATGAGTCATTTCGTTACCGCCCGCACCGCGGGGTCCCGAGCCAAGTTGGCGCTTCTGCTGGTCGCAGGCATGCTGGGTGCCGGCGCTGCGAGCGTGGCCGCCGCCGACGAGAGCGCCCCCAGCCTCGTGGTTCATTACAGCAATGAGGCACTGACCACCAACGTCGGCGTGCAGCAGTTGTATCGCCGCATTCAGTTCGCGGCCAGACAGGTGTGCCCCGACATGTCGATCCGTGATCTTCGCTCCATTGAGCTGGTGAAGGTATGTCGCGAGCAGGCCGTAGCCAAGGCGATCCATCAAGTCAACAACTCTCAGCTTGCCGCGTTGCACGCCAGCAGTTCGAAGAGCGGCTGATGTTTAGTTCCCTGCGGCCGGCCGTGGGTCCAGCGAAACGGTGCGATGCACCACTGTAATATCGCCGTCCTGCGCGCTGGTCGCCTGCGGGGGCCGAGCTCGCGTTAAGTCTCCGTTCCCCGGAAAGTCGAAGCTCTGATCGAAAACCTGAATCGCCAGCGGCAATGTCCCGGCCGCATCGAAGCTAAACTCCACGCCCGCCGCCGGCAATCCGACGATGTCCAGCAAGGTTGCGCCGCTCTTCAATCGGCGAAGTTTCGGCCGCACCGAATTGCTCGATGGCGCGAAGTCAACCGCGGCAACCTGTGCGGGCGCGGCAAAGACCACGAGCGCTTCGGGCGCTGCGCGTGGCGAATCCAAGTGAACCGTGAAATGAGTCATGTTGTCGGGCGCCTGCCTGATCGCGGACGACAGCAACGTCAGCCGCGGAGCGGCCAACGGCATCGGCGGCGCCGCGGCGGCGAACTCCAGAACACCGCTGCCTGCAAAGTTCGGGCGAGGCGCGGGATCGAAATGCGCCGCCGCGGCCAGCGATTCCGGCAGCCGCAGCGAGTCGGATCGCGCTAAATATGTCGACTGGCCCGTGTCGGCATCCAGCCGGTACTCGAGGTTGATCTGTTCCGGCCAGTCCGCGGAATAAGTTGGCAGCACAAGGGTAGTGAGCGTGCCGCCCACCACGAATGTCGCAGCCACAATCATCACCGTCCGCCGCAAGCGTTCGGAAGACACGGCCAGCAACGGCAAAAGTATGGCCGCTGCCAACGACAGCACCAATGTCGACACGGGCCAAGCCAAGCTGCCTAAGCCCGTATACAGGAATTGCAACAGTGGAAAGACGGCGCCAAAGAACACGAATGCGGGCAGCAGGGCGGCCAGTTCATTCGCCCATTGCGCCGACGCTCGAGATCTCGCCCAACTTAACGTGCAAGGCAAGGCTCCGAGAGCGGCTGCGACGGCGCTCATCAGCCACGCGTAACTCGCCCCTGGGATCCAAACCGCGCTAACGACGGATAAGGCAGCGCTGAGCATGGCAGCGGCCACCCAGAATCCCCAGAAGCCGGCGCGCCGCGAAAGCGCGGCGCCGACGGCGCCGGCGACAGCCAGGGCAATCGCCGCCGAGGCGAGGTGCATCGGCAGAGGATGAGCGATCCAGGATGCGCCGCTTAAGGGCGGCACCTTGCCGACGACAACGGTCAAGGCGAGTATCCCGGCGCTTAAGCCCAACCCTGTCACCAGCAGGCCGAGAGTGCCGATACATCCCCACAATACTTGTGGGCCGGTGACCGCTTTTTGGCGCAATAAAACAATCATCTCGGCCAACAGCACGGTCAATGACAGCAGTGCTGCCGGCAGCGTGTAGACAGATGGCCAGGCAATGACGATGCGCGCCAGGACATCGAAGAAGACCGACTCCGCCACCGGCGGGTGCGGATTCGTGGCGCTCGCCAGCGCAGTGAGGGCGGCCAGTGCATTATCGCCCTGCTGCTGCAGGCTGCTTGGGTCGGCATGCGCCACATTGTCGAGCGGCGTGTGGTAGTGGCCGACATGGCCGACGAAGGCGAAATTGAAACCCTGGAATCCGGCGGTTTTGAATACGGTGAAATCAGTGTCGTTATCGAGCTGCTTGTACACGACGTAGTAGAGCGAGTTGGTCATCGGCCGTGCAATCGCCGCTGCAAACAGGCCCATGAGCCAGGTGTTCGCGTTGCCCGTTTCGAACATGAGACTGGGTCCCGACGTGCCGCGCGCCTCCACATTGACCGCGGCCGACACGCGCTTGGACAGGGGATGATCGCGGACGAATAATAAGGCGCCGAGCAATCCCGCCTCTTCGCCGTCGGTTATCAGCAGGCTGATGGGATGGGGCAATGCCGGCCGCGCCGCAAGAATGCGCGCAATCTCGAGCGAGGCTGCAACGCCGGCGCCGTCATCGGATGCCCCGGGGCCCGCCGGCACTGAATCGTAATGCGCCGCCAACAATACGGTGCCGGCGCCGGCGGTTGAGTCGCGGCGCGTGGCGATGATATTGACCGGGCTGCCGCAGGTGCCCGCGTCATTGCACACGAAGCCGGATTGCAATTCCGTCGCATATCCCAGCGCCGACAATTTCCGCACGATGCTCTCGCGCAGCCGCGTGTTGGCGGCGCTGCCGATCGGGTGAGGTGCACCGTCACCCACCAGGTCCCGCAAGATTGCGCTTGCACGGTAGGCAGAAAACACCGCGGGCGAGGCTTCCGGTCCCAGTGGCGCGAGCGGGCGGTAGGCGACCCATGTGACCGCCAGCAACAGCGCGATCCCCATCAGCGCGAGGATCAGTCCGCGATTGGATGCGCTAGGCATGGGCGATGTTTACGAGCTAGCTTGACTCTCGGCTTGGTAGCGCTTGATGCCGTTCAGAAGCTCTGCGTGGGCAACGTCGACACCGGCCCAGCCGATGATCTTGACCCACTTGCCCGCTTCAAGATCTTTGTAGTGCTCGAAGAAATGCTGAATTTGCCGCAGGCGTATTTCCGGCACATCCGCAATCGATTTCCAGTGCTCGAACAAAGGACATATATCGTCCGTAGGCACCGCCAACAACTTGGCATCGCCGCCCGCCTCATCGTCCATGCGCAGCACGCCCACTGCGCGGCAGCGCACGACCACTCCCGGCATCAAGGGAAACGGGGTGTGCACCAACACATCGACCGGATCATCGTCGTCGGCGACGGTGCACGGCACGTAGCCGTAATTGGCGGGATAGTGCATCGAAGTCATCATGAAGCGATCCACGAACAGCGCGCCGGTTTGCTTGTCTACTTCGTATTTCACAGGCTCGCTGTGAGCCGGTATCTCGATGATTACGTTGAATTCGTGCGGCACTTTCTTGCCGGCCGTCACATTGCTAATGCTCATGTCGCGTCATCCTCAAGGCTGCACGGGCGTTGTGCCGGCGCACGTACTATAAACAAGAACCGCGCGACGATGCGCGGGATTGCGCACCGGTCAGTCGATGGTGATCGCCCGCGGCGCATTGCCGGCGGCGACGGCGGAATTGACCGAAGTCAGCACGCCGGAGGTTGCATTGACGGTGTACGCGGAGACATCGTTGGAGTCATCGTTCGCTACATAGGCGAATTGACCGGATGGATCGAGAACCAGACTGATTGGAAAGGTGCCCGCGGCCACAGGCGTGCCCGACAGAGTCAGCGCGCCGCTGCTCGGTGTAATGGAAAAAGTGGCCAGCAGATTCTTGGCAGTGACATTGGCGGCGTACACGTAGCGGCCCGCGGGATCGACAGCGAGGGATTCGGGGCTGGTTACAGTTGCCAGCGGCGAGCCGGATATAGCCGTCAGCGCGCCGGTCGAGGCATTGATCGAGTACAGGGAAATTGTGGCGGCGGTCTCGTTGGCCACATAGGCGTAGCGCCCCGTCGGGTCGATGGCAATCGACAGGGCACCGGCACCGGCAGCAAAGGGAGACCCGGGAATTCCGCTCAAGGAGCCGGTGGCGGAGTCGATCGCCAAAACCGTGATATTGCCGTCGCTGAAGTTGGTGACATACAGAAAGTTGCCGTTCGAGCTGACTTTCAGCGAGCTGGGTTCGGCGCCGACGGCGAACGGTGAATTACTGAGTTCGGTCAGCGTGCCGTTGCCGCTATCGATGGTATAGGCGGACACGCTGTTCGAGGCTAAGTTCGCGACATACAGGAAGCTACCCGTAGGATCAACCGCGACCGCAACCGGGCCGCTTCCCGTGGCCGCGGGTATTCCCGTAGCGGCGAGCGTGCCGCTGGTGTCATCGATGGAATACACCGACACATTGTTTGAGCCGTTATTCGCCACGTAGAGATACAGTCCATTAGGATCTACGGCGAGTGCCGCCGGCGTGGTGCCGGTGGCCGCAAACGGCGAGCCGCTCACGGACGATAGGGCACCGGTGGTGGAATTGATCGCGTAGGCCGACAGGTTGTTGGAAAGCTGATTGGCCACGTATGCGAAGCGTCCCACCTGTGTGCACGACACGAGGACGTTCGTGACATTGGCTTTGCCGATGGTGCCGGAGCCGTTCTGGACGGTGCAGGTCTGCGACGGCGTGGATGGCTGCGTCTTGACCGTGACCGAATAAGCGTCGCCGTCCTTGCTGCTGTCGGTGAAGACGAACGCACCATTCGAGGCCAATCCCAAGTCATTGCCGGAGTTGTCCTGCAGCACCAGCCCTTGGCCGGTGAGACCGGTGAGCGTGCCGCCCACCGTGTATTTCGCCCCAATGTTGCAGCCGACGATGGCCAACAGGGACGAGGCGACGGTCATCCAAACGAGTATCTTCACGAGGGCTCCCAACAGTTGCTTACGTGGGAATTTGGACAGCAGTTCCGTGCAATCATTCCCGGCCGCAAGTGCTCATACCGTCAAGAATTGTCAGGGGCGGTGCAGTCGCGCTTGCGGATTCATTGTAAACTGCTGCAACCCCTTCGACCAAATGCTGACTGGAGAACGTCGTGCGCTATCATTTATTGGGCCAAACCGGCTTGTACGTTTCGGAACTCTGCCTGGGTACTATGACCTACGGCGGCTACGCGGGCATTTGGGAGAGCATCGGCAATTTGCAGCAGGACGCCGTCAATGAGCAGGTGAAGTTCGCCTTCGAGGCCGGCATCAATTTCATCGATACCGCCAACGTGTATTCGATGGGCAAGTCGGAGACCCTGCTGGGCCAGGCGCTGAAAACGCTGGGACTGCCGCGCGAACAACTCATTGTCGCCACCAAGTCCACGGGCTCCATGGACGACTCGCCGAACGGACGCGGCCAATCGCGGCACCACATATTCAATCAAGTCGACGCCAGCCTGAAGCGCCTGCAGCTCGACTACATCGATTTGTATCAAATACACGGCTTCGATCCATTAACTCCATTCGAGGAATCGCTGTCGGCTTTGAATGATTTGGTGCGCTCGGGCAGGGTGCGGTACATCGGCCTGTGCAACCTGGCTGCCTGGCAAATCATGAAAGCCTTGAGCGTTTCGGAACAAAGGGGATTCGCGAAATTCGTCAGCGTGCAGGCGTACTACACCATCGCCGGACGCGACCTGGAACGGGAAGTCGTGCCGCTGATGCAGGATCAACAGCTGGGGCTCATGGTGTGGAGTCCGCTCGCCGGCGGCCTGTTG
>JANYIY010000425.1 GCA_025358615.1 Gammaproteobacteria bacterium
CTGATCGCCAAGGCCGCCAATGCCGCCGGTGACGTCGCCGATTCTTATTATTACATGTCGTATTTTTATCTGATGACCGGCGATCTGAAAATGGCCGCCAACCAGCTGCAACTCGCACTGGGGATGCCGGGATTGGATGCAATTCAGCGTGCGCGCTTCAGCGCGCGCCTCGAAGAGGTGCGCGCCGCAATGCCCAAGGAGCGCAAGACCACAGTGGCCGAGGACAGCCGCGGCGGCAACGGCCGCCATTGACGGAGCGCACGTTCATCGCTGCCGTCGCTGCATCCTTGCGGTATCCTCTCAGGTTTGCCAAGGAGAAACTGCAAATGCTGAAACACAGGTATGCGCGCGCGGCGCTCGGCATGGCCGCTCTGTTGAGCCTAAGCGCCTGCGTGACGCTGCCTCCCAACAGCCCGCGTTCGCCGCAAGACCCCTGGGAGTCCTGGAATCGCGGCGTATACCGAGTCAATGACAAGCTGGACCGAGCCGTGGCCAAGCCCCTTGCCCGTACCTACGTGCGCGTCCTGCCCCAGCCCATTCGCACCGGTGTGCGGAATTTTTTCGACAACATGGGCACGACCACCGTCATGATCAACGACGCGCTGCAGGGAAAATTCCGTGCATCGGCCAACGATCTCGGACGCTTCTTGTTGAACTCCACACTGGGTTTGGGCGGCATTCTCGACCCTGCTACGCCGGCGGGATTGGACAAGAACAACGAGGACTTCGGCCAGACGCTGGGGCACTGGGGCGTACATCCCGGCCCCTTCCTCGAACTGCCCCTGCTGGGGCCTTCGGACTTGCGCGATGGTCCGGCGAGATTGGTGGATGCCTATACCAATCCGCAGCAATACATCCGCAATACCGGCGTGAAATGGGGTCTTTACGGTCTGCGTGTGGTCGATACGCGCGCCGGTCTGCTGTCGTTGGATGAGACCCTACAGCACACGTACGACCCGTATGCCTTCATACGCGACGCCTACCTGTCGCGCCGCGCCTACCTGGTGTCCGATGGCCAAGTGTCACCCGATGAACAACTGGTCGATCCGGGTGCCGATTCGGATTCCGAGAAGGCCGCGCAGCCCACGAGTCACTAGCCCGGAACCAGCAACTCCTCCACTTCGCTCAGGCGCGCCAGCTGCTGCAATTGGCTGGGAATATTTTCGTAGCGCAGTTCTTTGGCGTTGAATTTGGCTACGCTCAGCCATTCGATCAGCAGCGCAAGACCCGAGCTGTCGCTTGCGGTCACGCCGGCCAGGTCGATCACCGTGGCCTGACCACCGTCGATGGCATCGACCCCGGCAGTCAGCAGCGCACTGACCGTGCTGAAATGCAGGGTTCCGGTTACGCGTGCGCGGCCACCCTCCAGAACTTCGAACGATGCGTCCTGCTGGCCGGAGCCGCTGTAGCGGTTTCTGCCGGCAAAGTGCCCTGGCGAGCGCTTCTCGATCAATGGCTGGCTGCCGCAGCGGCGCCGGGTTTGGCACCCGTCTCGAGCCGAGTGATCACTTCATCCAATCCCTTCTGCTGAATCTCCGCGCTGAAATCGGTGCGGAAGCTTTTGACGTAGGAGATGCCTTCGATCACCACATCCCAAGCCTTCCATACTCCGTCGACTTTGCGCAGGCTGAAATTCACCGGAATTTTGTCCCCGTTCTCACGCTTCACTTCGGTTCGCACGGTCGCCATGGTGTCGGCGGCCTCGCCCTTGTATGGCAGAATCACGAAGCGGTTAGCAGTGAAATCCACCAGCGCCGCACCATAATTTCGCAGCAACGAATGGTAGAAGCCGTCGACAAAGCGTTTGCGCTGATCCGGGGTCGCCGTACGCCAGTTCTGGCCAAGCACCAGTCGCGCCGCATATTCGGTGTCGAAATTCGGCAGCAGCACGTTGGCGACCAATGAATCAAGCTTGACCTGGTCGCCCTTGTACATCGAGCGATTCTTATCCAGTTCCACCAGCATGCGCTTGGCGGAATTCTCCACCAGTTCCTGCGGGCCCAACGTGCTCGCCGCAGCGGTGGGCGCCGCCGGCGGGTCTGCCGCGTGCGCGCCCGCTGTCAGGATCGAAACCAGCATCGCCAATATCGTGAGTCGTTTCATTTCGCTTTCTCCGCGGCTTTCGCCTGAGGCGCGGCCGGCGCGTCCGCCTTCGGTGTGCCGGAATTCGCCGGCGCGCTGCTCTTGGTGAAGTTCGCGAGTACCTGCCCGATCAAATTCTCGAGCACGAATGCGGACTGCGTAAAATCAATTTGCGAGCCGTCTTTCAGATAAGTATCCGCCCCGCCGGCGGTGATTCCGATGAATTTGCCGCCCAGCAGCCCCTGCGTGTAAATGGCCGCATCGCTGTCGGTGGGGATCTGTTTGTAGCGGGCATCCATGCGCATGCTGACCACCGCCTTGTACTCCTTCGGATCGAAGATGATCTTCGTCACGCGTCCCATTTCGACGCCCGACATCGATACAGGAGCGCCTACTTTGAGATCGCCGATGTTGTCGAACTTCGCCGTCAAATTGTAGTGCGGTTTGCTGCCCAGGGATATTCCGCGACTGGTGGTTTGCGTCGTCAGAAATAACAGCGCTGCGAAACCCAGCAGGACAAATGTTCCGGTACCGAGATTCAAGGTAGTCGACTTGCGCATGATGAAACCCTCTTACAGAAACGCCGCAGTAATCAAATAGTCGAAGAAAAGTATAACCACCGCCGACGTGACGACGGTACGCGTGGTCGCGCGGCCGACGCCCTCGGCCGTCGGCATCGCGTAATATCCCTCGTACACAGCGATCAGGCTGCAGGCGACGCCGAATATGCAGCTCTTAACGATGCCTTCGTTGATATCCGATAGGCTGACCGCCGCGCGCATCTGCGACCAGAAACTGCCCGAATCGACTCCCATGATCTGCACGCCAATGAGCTGCGCACCGTAAATGCCGATGACGCTGAATATGGCGGCGAGCAGCGGCATCGCAATCACGCCGCCCAGGAAGCGCGGCACCACCACTCTCTGGATCGGGTCTACGGCCATCATTTCCATCGCCGACAATTGATCGGTGGCGCGCATCAGCCCCAATTCGGAGGCCAGGGCGGTTCCCGCGCGACCGGCAAACAACAGCGCCGTGACCACGGGACCCAGTTCTTTCACGAGCCCGATCGTCGCCGCCGTGCCCAGCGCCTCTTCGGAGCCGAATCTCTGCAGCAGCTGGAATCCCTGCAGGCCCAGCACCATGCCGACAAACAGGCCCGACAGCATGATAATGACCAGCGACAGGGCACCGGAATTGAATACCTGCTGCGCAATCAAATCCACGCGCAGCAACGCGCGCGGCGCAACCACGATCAGGCGCAGCAAGAAACGCACGACGGCGCCCAAGCCCACCAAGGACTCGATCAGGCTGGTCCAGAGTTCTTTTATCAGTCTCACGGATCCTCGGCGCGCGACAGCAGTTCACCGAAGTATTCGGGAGCCGGGAAATGAAACGGCACTGGACCGTCGGCGAGGCCGCCCATGAACTGGCGCACAATTTCCGACGGATAACATTGCAGTTCCTGTGGTGTACCGCGTGCGACCACCTTGCCCCCGGAGAGCAGGAACAACACGTCGGCCACGGTCGAGATTTCCTGCACGTCGTGCGACACCACGATGCTGGTGATGCCGAGCGCGTCATTCAGGCGCCGGATCAGCCGCAAAATGACCCCCAGGGAAATCGGGTCCAGCCCCACGAACGGCTCGTCGTAGATCAGGATCTCCGGATCCATGACAATGGCCCGCGCCAGAGCGACCCGGCGGCTCATTCCGCCGGACAACTCCGAGGGCATGAGTTCCGCCGCGCCGCGCAGGCCCACGGCCTGCAGCTTGGTGAGTACCAGTTGACGAATCAGCCGTTCCGGCAAATCCGTATGCTCGCGCAGCGGAAAGGCGACGTTTTCAAACACCGATAAATCGGTAAGCAGCGCCCCGTTCTGAAACAGCATTCCCATGCGCCGCCGCAGCACGTACAAGTCGCTGCGGCGCACCTCCCGCATTTCCTGGCCCGCGACCACGATGGAGCCTTCGTCGGCGGCGACTTGGCCGGTAATCAGCCGCAGCAGCGTGGTCTTGCCGGTGCCGCTCGGCCCCATGATCGCGGTGATACGGCCGCGCGGAATATCCATATCGAGGCTGGCGAACACCGGCCGGCCGCTGACTGCGTAATCCACGTTACGAATCTCAATGATGGATGCGGACTGATTCAATGGCGTAGCCGTAGGGACGCGCGTCCCGAAGACGCCGAACACCCGAGTGAGCGCGCAGCTTTAGGCAGCGGAAGTTTCCATGGTACCCTTGTATGCCCCGGTGGCCGCCAAGCCGTTGAGCTTCGCGCGCATCAATAGAGCTTTCTGGCCGCCGGAGTAGCCGCCCGATTTTCCGCCCCAGGCATTGAGTGCATCCTCTTGCAATGCGCGTCCGTAGCTGAAGGTGAGCGCCCATGGCAGGGGACCCGCCGCGTTCATCAGGCTCAAATGCAAGGTCGCCTCTACCGGACTCTGACCTCCCGAGAGGAAGGCAATGCCGGGTACCGCGGCGGGCACCTGGCGCTTGAGCGTGCGTACAGTAGCCTCGGCCACCTGCTCGGGAGATGCCTTCTGCGCAGACTTCTTGCCGGCCACGACCATATTGGGCTTGAGGATCATGCCCTCCAGAAATACTCGAGCGGCAAACAAATGACTGAACACACGGTCCAGCACCACGTTGGTCACTTCCTCGCAGCGCTCCAAGGTATGTGCACCATCCATCAGCACCTCAGGCTCGACGATGGGCACAATTCCGGCTTCCTGGCACAGCGTGGCGTAGCGCGCCAGCGCCTCGGCGTTGGCGTCAATTGCGTAACGGCTGGGGATTTCCGAGCCGATGTCGATGACCGCGCGCCACTTGGCGAATTTCGCGCCCAGCTTGTAGTACTCGGCCAGCCGCTCACGCAGCCCGTCCAAGCCCTCGGTGATGGTCTCGCCGGGAAAACCGGCGAGCGGTTTCGCTCCCATGTCGACTTTGATGCCGGGCAACATGCCGTGCTGCGACAGGTAGGCCGGGAACGGCACGCCGTCCTCGGTCTTCTGCCGCAGAGTCTCGTCATACATGATGACCCCGCTGATGTAATCCTGGGCACCCGGCGCGGTAAACAGTAATTCGCGGTAGGCCCGCCGATTCTCTTCTGTGGACTCGAGCTTAATGGCGTCGAAGCGCTTCTTGATGGTGCTGGTGCTCTCATCGGCAGCCAATATTCCCCTGCTTTTTGCAACCAATGCACGTGCTGCGGCGCTTAACTCTGCGTTGTTCATATCGGGCTTGTCTCACTGCTGTCGGATGTCGAATACACGCTCAAGGATAGCAAAATCACGCTGCATCCGCCCTGCAGGTGGACCTGCAAATCAAATAGGACTAAAGTAGTCCCACATAGCGCTTCGACGTGGGGCAGAATTTTATATGTTGCGAATGGGTAAATTGACGGACTACGCGACCGTTGTGTTGGCTAGTTTAGCGCAAGAACCCGCACTTACGCTCGCCGCAGCGGAATTGGCGGAGCGCACGCGCCTCAGCCGGCCCACGGTGAGCAAGGTTTTGAAAGGCCTACAACGCGCCGGCATGGTGATCTCCTCGCGCGGCGCGCAGGGCGGTTATCGTCTGGCGAGAAATCCCGAGCAAATCACCGCGGCGCAGATTCTGGATGTATTCGAAGGCCCGATTGCCATTACCGAATGCAGCGGCGCCTCCAGCCAATGCGGTATCGAACGGCAGTGCCGCGTCGGCGGTGCCTGGCAGCGGGTGAATGCCGCCATCCGGCGCGCCCTGGAAGAGGTCACGTTGCGGCAACTGGCCGGGCTCGACTCCAATGCGCTGCGCGTAGCCGACCTGGCGTCGGAAATGCGTGTCCACACCTGACGTGAAAGCGCGCAAAGCGACCCCATTTAAACTAACGATCCGAAGCGTAACCACAACTGGAAGTTCTCGTGTCTAGCAAATCTGAAGAAGTTGTAGCCCTGCTTTCGCAAAAGTACCGGCATGGGTTCGTCACCGATATTGAGTCCGATAGCCTGCCCCCCGGACTCGATGAAGGTGTGGTGACCGCCATCTCGAGGAAAAAGAACGAGCCGCCGTTTTTGCTCGACTGGCGCCTTAAAGCCTTCAGACATTGGCAGACCATGCGGGAACCGACCTGGGCGCATGTGCACTACAAGCCCATCGACTATCAGGACATTTCCTATTATTCGGCACCGCGCGCACCGGCGAATGCGCCGAAGAGCCTCGACGAGGTGGATCCAAAGTTGCTCGCGACCTACGCCAAGCTCGGCATTCCTTTGCACGAGCGCGCGCGGCTGGCCGGTGTTGCAGTCGACGCCGTGTTCGACAGCGTTTCCGTCGCAACCACTTTCAAGGAAAAGCTGGGCAAGGCTGGGGTCATTTTTTGCTCGTTCTCGGACGCGGTTCGCGACCATCCGGCGCTCATCGAACGTTACTTGGGCAGCGTCGTGCCGCCGGGAGACAACTATTTTGCGGCGTTGAATTCGGCGGTGTTCTCCGACGGCTCGTTCGTCTATGTGCCGCCGGGAGTGCGCTGCCCGATGGAACTGTCGACCTACTTCCGCATCAATGCCGCCAAGACCGGTCAATTCGAGCGCACTTTGATCATCGCCGCCGAGGGCGCGACGGTGAGCTACTTGGAAGGCTGCACGGCGCCCATGCGTGATGAGAACCAGCTGCATGCCGCGGTCGTGGAGCTGGTGGCATTGGACGATGCGCGTATCAAGTACTCCACCGTGCAGAACTGGTATCCGGGCGACGAGAATGGGCTGGGCGGCATTTACAACTTCGTCACCAAGCGCGGCGAATGCCGCGGACGCAATTCAAAGATCTCCTGGACCCAGGTTGAAACCGGCTCCGCCATTACCTGGAAGTACCCGAGCTGCGTGCTGCGGGGCGAGAACTCGATCGGCGAGTTCTATTCCGTGGCGGTCGCCAACAATTATCAGCAGGCCGATACCGGCACCAAGATGATCCATATCGGGCGCAACACCAAGAGCACCATCGTCTCGAAGGGGATTTCGGCCGGACATGCCGAGAATACCTACCGGGGCCTGGTGAAGATCCTGCCGAGCGCCGCGGGGGCGCGCAATTTCACGCAGTGCGATTCCTTGCTGATGGGACCGCTGTGCGCGGCGCACACCTTCCCCTATATGGAAGTGAAGAATCCGACGGCGACGGTGGAGCACGAGGCCAGCACCTCCAAGATCGGCGAGGACCAGCTGTTCTATTGCCTGCAGCGCGGCATCTCCGCGGAAGACGCGGTCAATATGATCGTCAGTGGATTTTGCAAAGTGGTGTTCAAAGAGCTGCCGATGGAGTTCGCGGTCGAAGCGCAGAACCTGTTGAGCGTGAGCCTGGAAGGCGCCGTCGGCTAGCGGATTTAGAGGAAATATCTTGCTTAAAATTACCGATTTGCGCGCCCGCGTCGCGGGCCGAGACATACTCAAGGGCGTCAATCTCGAAGTCAACGCCGGCGAGGTACACGCCATCATGGGTCCGAACGGATCCGGCAAGAGCACTCTCGCGCAAGTGCTGGCCGGCCGCGAGGATTACGAGATCACCGGCGGTTCCGTGACCTTCGAAGGCCGTGACCTGCTGGCGCTGCGCGCCGAAGAGCGCGCCCGCGCCGGCCTGTTTCTGGGCTTTCAATACCCCGTCGAAATCCCCGGCGTCAACAATGTCTATCTCTTGAAGGCCGCGCTCAATGCGAAACGCAAGGCCGCCGGGGAATCCGAAGTGGACGCCTATGAATTTCTCGCTCTCATCAAACAGAAAATGAAATTCATGCACATGAGCGAATCCTTCCTGACGCGCGGCGTCAACGAGGGTTTCTCGGGCGGCGAGAAGAAGCGCAACGAAGTGTTGCAGATGCTGGTGCTGGAACCGAAGCTCGCGATTCTCGATGAGACGGATTCCGGCCTCGACATCGATGCGCTCAAAGTGGTGTCCAACGGCGTGAACAGCCTGCGCGATCCGCAGCGCGCGGTGGTGCTGGTGACCCACTACCAGCGTCTGCTCGACTACATCGAGCCGGATCGGGTGCACGTGCTGTCGGGCGGGCGGATACTGAAATCTGGCGACAAGTCGCTCGCGAAGGAACTCGAGCGCCGCGGTTACGACTGGGTCGCGGGAGCCGAAGTGGCATGAGCCGCGCCCCGCAAGTATCGACGCTACCGCAGTCGGCGGCGCTGCGCTCTTTCGCGGCGCAGTGGCACGCGCGCGACGTGGATGCGCTGCAGCCCGTACGCGAGGAGGCCATGCAGCGGTTTCTCAAGCTCGGCCTGCCGACCATGCGCGACGAGACTTGGCGGTACACCGATCTGCGCAGCCTCGCGGCACGCAGCTTCGTGGACGCGCCGCGCAGCATTCGCGACAGCACCCCACCCGACGCGGCGCTGGCGCTGCTCGGCAATTCCGAACGCGCCGCGACGCTGCACATGGTGAATGGACATCCGACGCTACCCGTCGCAGGCGAGGCGATCGATGGTGTGGAAATCCGTCCGCTGCGCGAAGTCGCACGCCTCGATCCCGGCGCACTGCTGCGTTTTCTGCAGCCGTTGTCGGACGCCGACCAACAGCGCTGGGGGCTGCTCAATACCGCGCTGTTCGTTGACGGCTTGTACCTGAAGATCACCGGCCGGCTGGCGGCGCCGTTGGTCATACTGCATGTTGCGTCCGGCGACGGCGCCGACAATATCGCCTACCCACGGGTCATCATCGAGGCTGCCCCAGGATCCAGCGCGACCATTATCGAGCATCACGTGGCGCACGGCGAGCACACGCCGCTGGTCGATTCCCATACGCAGCTCGCCTTGCGGCAGGGCGCGCAACTCGAGCATTACCGTGTCTATGCGACCGGTGCGTCCGCCACCCACGTCGACTCTCTGACCATCCATCAGGATCGGGACAGCCGCTGCAAGCAATTCACCATCGTGCTCGGCGGCGGCCTGGTGCGTACCGCGCTGGAGGCGCATCTCGACCAGCCGGGCGCCTCCCTCGACAGCAATTCGCTGCTGGTGGGACACGCCGAGCGGCACGTCGACTGCGTCAATATCGTGACGCATGGCGCTGCCGAGACGCGCAGCAATCAAACGGCACGCGCCATCGCCGGCGACTCGAGCCGCGTCATTATCAACAGCAAGGTGATCGTCAACGCCGGCGCGGTGCATGCGCATTCGCAGCAATCCTGCCGCGGCCTGCTGCTATCCCCGACCGCTGAGATCGACACGCGACCGCAGCTGGAAATTCATGCCGATGAAGTCAAGTGCGCGCATGGCGCGACCACCGGTCGGCTCGACCCTGACATGCTCTTTTACATGCTTTCGCGCGGCCTGGACCGCGAGACCGCGCAAAGTTTGCTGGTATACGCCTTCCTCGCCGATGTGCTGACCGGCATGTCGGTGGTGCCGGCGCGTGCCGCAATCGAAAACGCGCTCATTGCCCAATTACCCGATTCGCAAACCCTGCGGAAATTTCGATGAACAACATTGCTCTGGCCGCCCGTCCCGCAAGCTTCGACGTCGATGCCCTGCGCCGGCAGTTCCCGGTACTGTCGCGCCTGGTGCGCGGCAAGCCCTTGGTCTATTTGGACAACGCCGCCTCAGCGCAGCGCCCGAACGCCGTGATCGACGCCGTCAATGACTACGAGCGCCACCACCACGCCAACATACACCGCGGCGTGCACACCTTGAGCCAGGAGGCGACCGCGCTGTACGAATCCGCGCGCGACAAGATGGTGGACTTCATCCATGCACGCTCGCGCAATGAAATAATTTTCGTCCGCGGCACCACTGAAGCCATCAATCTCGTTGCGCAAAGTTATGCCAGGCCGCTGCTGCAGCCGGGCGATGAAATACTCATTACGCATTTGGAGCACCACGCCAACATCGTGCCTTGGCAGATGGTTTGCGAGCAGACCGGGGCGACGCTGGTGGTCGCGCCCATCGACGCGCGCGGCGAGGTGCACTTTGACGCGGTGGCCGCGCTGATGAGCCCGCGCACGCGGTTATTGGCCTGCGCGCATGTATCGAACGCGCTGGGCACGGTGCTGCCGGTGCGCCGCCTCATCGCCGCCGCCAGGGCGCGCGGCATCGTTACCTTGATCGACGGCGCCCAGGCCGTATCGCACATGGATGTGGATGTGCAGGCCCTCGATTGTGATTTCTACGCCTTCTCGGGCCATAAGATGTACGGGCCCACCGGGGTCGGTGTGCTGTACGGGCGCGAGCAGCTGCTGGAGCGAATGCCGCCCTGGCAGAGCGGCGGCGAGATGATACTTTCAGTGACCTTTGCCAAGACCACGTACAACGGCCTGCCCAACAAGTTCGAAGCCGGGACGCCGAATATTTCCGGTGTCGTCGGCCTGGGCGCTGCGCTGGACTTTCTGCAAGGCTTGGACCGCGAGGCGGCGCACGCGCACGAAACCGCCCTGCTCGAGCGCGCCAGCGCTGCCTTAAGCCGAATTCCCGAGCTTCGCATCGTCGGCACCGCGCCCGACAAAGCGAGCCTGGTGTCGTTCGTGGTCGCCGGCGTGCATCCGCACGACTTGGGCACCATCCTCGACGAGGACGGTATCGCCATTCGCACCGGCCATCACTGCGCCATGCCGGTCATGGAATTTTTCGCATTGCCGGCGACGGCGCGGGCGTCGTTCGCCTTCTACAACACCTTCGAGGAAATCGATAGGCTTGCCGCCGGCGTCGAACGGGCGCGCAAGATCTTCGCCTGACAACCATGGAACTCAACGAGCTGTACCGAGATGTGATTCTTGACCACAACCGAAAGCCGCGTAATTTCGGCGGCTTGGAACCGGCTGACGCCAGTGTGGAGGGATTCAATCCCATGTGCGGAGATCGTTTAACGGTGCGCCTGCGATTGGCAGACGACACCATCAGCGACATCCGCTTCGAAGGTCAGGGTTGCGCCATTTCGACCGCTTCGGCCTCATTGATGACCGAAGCGGTGAAGGGCAAAACTCGCGCGGAAGCCTTACAGCTGTTCGATCGAGTCCATCAGCTGCTCACGGACGATGCAGCCACCGGAGCCGACGAACTCGGCAAGCTCGCGGCACTCTCCGGAGTGCGGGAGTATCCGGCCCGGGTGAAATGCGCAAGTTTGTGCTGGCACACCCTTGCCTCTGCACTTAGGTCCGCCAATCCGCAGGCCCTGCCTGCGGTCAGCACCGAATGAGTCTTTAAACGATGCGCTCCTACGAAAACGAACCCATTGTCGTGCAACGCGAGGTCAAGGCGGTGGCCATTCCCGCCGGCGTCGAGGTGAACCTCAAGTTGGGCTCGGTGGGCTATATCACCCAGGCCTTGGGCGGCAGTTTCACTGTTTATATCGACGGCAACCTGTTCCGCATCACAGGCCAGGATGCGGACGCCATCGGCAAGACGGCCGCGACGGCGCCGGAGGTACCGCCGGGCGCTTCCGAGGAAGACATCAAGAACATCATCTGGCAGCAGCTCAAGACTTGCTATGACCCTGAAATTCCAGTCAATATTGTCGACCTGGGGCTGGTGTACGAGTGCGAAGTCAGCAAGAACGAAGATGCGTCGCGCAATGTCGACATCAAGATGACCTTGACTGCGCCGGGTTGCGGCATGGGTGAGGTGCTGGTGCAGGACGTGCGCGACAAGGTGCAAATTGTTCCCACGGTGGCGCGCGCCAACGTCGAACTAGTGTTCGATCCGCCATGGAATCAAACCATGATGTCGGATGAAGCTCGTCTGCAAACCGGCATGATGTAAGACCCGTTGACGTGAAGGAACGGTCGTGAAGTGGATTGATGCGGGACTCGCCGTGGCTTTGAGCGACGGACAAACCATATCCATCCCCGCGGGACGCCGCATGATTGCGGTCGCGCGCAGCGGCGACGCCTATTTTGCCATCGAAGACATCTGCACTCATGACGGCGCGGAGCTGACCGGCGGCGCCATCGAGGGAGCGGAAATTATTTGCCCGCGTCACGGTGCGCGCTTCTGCCTGCGCACCGGCGAGGCGCTGAGTCCGCCCGCCTACGAGCCGGTGCGGGTATTCGCCACCAAAATCGAGGATGGCCATCTGTGGGTACACGCAGACTGACGCTGTTGCGGCATGGTAAAGCGCAGTCAATCGACTCCTGCGCGGAGGACTTCGAGCGCGCCTTGACGCGCCGCGGCTGCATCGAGGTGCAGGAGATGGCGGCACGTATCGTCTATCGCGACGCGACACCGGACTTGATATTGGTGAGCCCGGCCGAACGCGCCTGGGCGACGGCCGAGATAGTCGCCGCCGCTTGCGAGCTTGATGCCAGGCAAATCCAATGCGCGCGCGAATTGTACTTAGCCACTCCTGAGACGACGTGGCGGCTGCTGTCGCGTTGCAATGCCGCCGTCCATCACATCATGATTTGCGGACACAATCCCGGCTTGAGCCAGATCGCCAGCCGCTTCGGTCCCAAACCGCAAGCCAGGGAACTGGCTACGGCGGGCATCGCGAGCGCGGTTTGGCACAATGCCCAGTGGCAAACCCTTCAAGCCGAGTCCGCCATCAGCTGCGACCTGGACGATCCGGAGAGCATGGCCGACCTCTGGGCGTAGTGATGTTGACCGGTTCAGTGCCCTGCCCGGCGCTGTACAACCAGTCCGAGTCACAGTGCCGATTAGGTTTGATCCCGCTGCAGACGCATGAGCCGCCGCCGATCGCGCTTATCAGGCCGTCCCTCGGATCGGGGTCGGGACACCTGCGCCAGCCGCAACTGCTCCTGCAGCTTCGCGCGGCGCTCAGCACTGGCCGGGGTCTCGAGATAGGCTGCCTGGGCTTCGGCGGCGGGTCCGCGCCGCCGCGGCAGGCCCAGCACCTCGAACTCGGCCACCATTCCCTGCAGTGAAAGGCTCAATCGGTCGCCGACGCGAACCTGGTGCGCCGGCTTGATCCGCCCGGCGTTCAAATGCACCTTGCCACCGTTGATTGCAGCAGTCGCCAGGCTGCGCGTTTTGTAAAAGCGGGCATGCCAGAGCCACTTATCGAGGCGGTGATTGTCTGCTTTATCATCAGTTGTCATAAGAATCCATGCCGCATACCCCATGGCGGCGCGCCCTAAGCCGTTATAATACCGCCATGAAAGGCTCAACTCGAAAACCAAGGACGCCGTGCTAAAAGAATTTCGCGAGCGCCTGGCGCGCGACACCGAAGCGCTCGATGCGGCGGGCCTGTTGAAGCGCGAACGCGTCATCGGTTCGGCGCAGGGCGCGGTAGTGCGGCTCGCCGACGGGCGCGAGATGATCAATCTGTGCGCCAACAACTATTTGGGGTTGGCCAACCATCCCGAGGTGCTGAAGGCCGCGCACGATGGGCTCGCGCATTTCGGCTATGGGGTCGCCTCGGTGCGCTTCATCTGCGGTACGCAAAGCGTGCATCGCGAGCTGGAAGAACGCCTCAGCACCTACCTGTCGATGGAGGATACGATTCTGTATTCCTCCTGCTTCGACGCCAACGGCGGCCTGTTCGAGACGCTGCTCGACGAGCAGGATGCCGTCATCAGCGACGCCTTGAATCACGCCAGCATCATCGACGGCATTCGCCTGTGCAAGGCACGTCGCCTGCGCTATGCCAACAACGATTTGAACGAGCTCGAAGCGGCGTTGAAAGATTCGCAAAACGCTCGTGTGCGCATGATCGCCACCGACGGCGTGTTCTCCATGGACGGCTCGATCGCACGCTTGAAGGAGATTTGCGACTTGGCTGACCGCTACGGTGCCCTGGTCATGGTGGACGATTCGCATGCCACCGGCTGCATCGGCGAACTCGGCCGCGGCTCGCACGAGCTGCGCGGCGTCATCGGGCGCATCGACATTCTCACCGGCACCCTGGGCAAGGCCTTAGGCGGAGCCAGCGGCGGTTATGTAGCAGCACGCCGCGAGATCGTCGGCTGGCTGCGCCAACGATCGCGGCCGTATCTTTTCTCGAACAGCATCGCCCCGCCGGTGGCGTCGGCCACGATCAAAGTACTCGACCTGCTGGAAGGTTCAACCGATCTGCGCGAGCGGCTGCACGCCAATGCGCGCTACTTCCGCGGGCAGATGCAGGCCATAGGATTCAATTTGATTGCCGGAGAGCATCCCATCATTCCGGTGATGCTCGGCGAGGCGCC
>JANYIY010000088.1 GCA_025358615.1 Gammaproteobacteria bacterium
GTTCGCTCGCCGGCAATGGCCGCTCCATCCAGGAGGTCGCGCGCGCCTGCGGCTTCGGCAACGCTGAGCGAATGCGGCGGACCTTTCTCCGCCTGTTCGGTGCGCCGCCGTCGGCCGTGAAATATCGAGGACACTAGCGTCGCGACCAGCGCTCATGGAGGTACTTATGAATCACCCATTGCAATGTCGATGCGGAACCCTGCAGGGTTATGTGACCCAGCCGGGAAGCGTGAACCTGATCGTCTCACCCTGACGGAAGGCCCAGAAATGCTGGCGTGCATGCGCCTCACGAAAAGGGGCCTGGTGCGTTGGTATGCCAAATGCTGCAACACCCCGCTCGGCAATACCCTTGGCAACTACAAGGTGTCATTCGTCGACTTGATACACAGCTGTCTTGAAAACGGCGGCCGCTCCTTGGACGATTCCTTCGGGCCCATTCGCATGTGGGTCAACACCAAAGGTGCCAAGGGAGCAGTGCCATCGAACACCATGGCCGAAATAGGCGGGATCATGCGGATCGTCGGAATGCTGCTGCGTGCGCGCCTGAACGGCAGCAACCGACGCACGATATTTTTCTCACCGGAGACGGGAGCGCCGGTTGCGACGCCTAAGGTGCTGAGCCGCGAAGAGCGCGCCAAGCTTATGCAGGCCGCGTCGCTCTGAATTCATCACCACCGACAACAGCTTAAATCGAGATCACAGAATCGCGACGATCGCAATGAACAGGGCATACAGCCCAGCAAGCGGAATAAGCGATCGGGCGTTGACGGCGTTCTTGGAAAACAAACCCAGCAGCACCGCAACCGCCGCCATCGTAATAATCCCGGAGACGATGAGCTCGCGCGAGAACATCCAAGACGTAAAGTACACTCCAAGGGCCGTCGGGATGGTGGCCTGTATCATCATGGCTCCCGAGATATTGGCGAGTGCCAGCCTCTCCTTGCCCTGACGAACCCAGATGATGGCGTTCATGGTCTCCGGCAATTCGGTGGCCACCGGGCTCAATAACAGCGCCACCAGCTGCGGCGACATACCTGCCCAGGTTCCGATGGCCTCCAGCTGACCGACGAAGAGCTTGGATGCGACCGCAATGACGAGCAACGCGAAGCTCGTCTGCAGCAGCGGCCACATCAGGCCGGGATCACCTTTCGGGTGCAGCTTCAAAGGCTCAAGCGCCTCCTCGCCCAACACTTGCGCGCCGCGCAATTCACTCAGCAGGTAAACCACATATGCCAACAGAAATAGGCTGCCGAGCAGCGGCTTGTACTTGAACACCAACAGTCCGAGCGCCACCTTGACCGCAAACATACCCAAAAACCACGCCTGATCGCGCCGCAGCTTCGTCGACTCGCACTCGATGAGCGGCGAGGTGCGGCCGAGCCGCCGTCGATTCCACAGCATGGCGACTCCGACCACGGCATAGGAGACGGTGGCCAGTACCAAGGGGCCGCCCAAGGCTGCGCCGACGCCGATATCCTTCTGAGCGGCGTCGCGCCCAAACACCACTGCCACGAAAGTCACGGCGCTCTCCGGCAGCGCGGTGCCGAAGGCAGCAAGGATGGTGCCGGTGGCGGTTTCTCCCACGCCTAAGCGACGGCCCAGCCATTCCACGCCGTTGACGAAGAATTCGCAGGCGAAGTAGATGACAGCGGCAGATCCCAAAAACAGAACGGCTGTGAGCATGGACCTCAAAAGTATACGATACGTCTTATCGCAAGGCCTCCTCCTAAACGGGACACGAGAGCGCATGACCCTTTCGGATTTTCAGCACCGCTATGCAACGGCCAATGGCATCCGCACCCACTACATCGAATACGGAACGGGGCCGCTGGTGCTGCTGTGCCACGGTTTTCCCGAAGGCTGGTATTCGTGGCGCGATCAACTCATCGCGCTCGCTCGTGCAGGGTATCGCGTCGTCGCGCCGGACATGCGCGGCTACGGCCGCACCGAGGCGCCTGCGGAAATCTCCGCTTACTCGATCATGGACATTGTCGGCGACATGATCGGTCTGGTGAGCGCGCTCGGCGAAAAACAGGCCGTCATCATCGGGCACGATTGGGGCGCCAACATCGCCTGGCATGCGGCGCTGTTTCGTCCGGACGTCTTTCCCGCTGTGGCCGCTCTCAGCGTACCATTTCGACAGCGCGGCCCGGCGCCACCACTGCAGATGTTGCGCAAGGCGGGCCAGCTCTCCCATTACTGGTTTTATTTCCAAGAACCGGGAGTCGCTGAGGCCGAGTTCGAACTCGATGCACGCACGGCATTGCGCCGAGTTCTATATTCGGTCTCTGGCGATGCGCCGGCCGAGGCTCGGCGGTCCACGCTGCAGCCGGGCAAGCGATGGCTGGCAAATTCCATCGATCCCGAAAGCCTGCCGGCTTGGCTGACTGACGCGGATCTCGACCACATGGCCGCGGAATTCTCCCGCTCAGGATTTCGCGGCGGACTCAACTGGTACCGCAACATCGATCGTAACTGGGAGCTCACTGCGCCGTGGGCGGGCGCAATGATCCATCAGCCAGCCTTGTTTATTGCCGGCAGCGTGGATCCCGTCATCGACTTGCGTTCGGGAGCGTCAGCCCTGGACGCCCTCTCCACAACGGTGCCCGGTTTGACGCGCAAATTACTCATTGACGGCGCCGGACATTTTATCCAGCAAGAGCGTTCGCAGATGGTGAACGAGGCAATCCTGGAATTCCTGGCTGGAGTGCCCGCGTGGGAGAGCTGCAGCAATGCCTAAGACTGTCGATGATCACTTTGCCGATCTCTTGGGTCCGGTCTATACGTGGATGGTGGGGGATCTCGACGCCGCATTTCTGCGTAGTGACGCCGAGCTCGACGTACTGCCGCAGTCTCCTGGGGTCGGCGCCACGGCGATCGATGTTGGCGCGGGCTTCGGGTTGCACGCCATTCCTCTGGCACGCCGCGGCTTCTCGGTAGTCGCGCTCGACAGTTGTGAAACCCTGTTGAACGACTTGCGGCAGCGCGCCTGATCTTTACCCATCCGGAGCGCCAATGCGAACCTGCTCAACTTCAAGTCACATATCTCCGTGCCCGCCGATGTCATCCTGTGTATGGGCGATACCTTGACCCACCTGCCCGATCGATCCAGTGTCGAGACGCTGTTCAAAGATGTGGCTGCGAGCCTCAAACCCGGTGGGGTCTTCGTAGCGACCTTTCGCGACTACGTCACCGCACCGCTCGAGAATGAAGCGCGTTTCATTGCGGTTCGCAGCGATGCGGATCGAATATTGACCCTGCTTTCTGGAATACGCAGACACCACCGTGACGGTTCACGATCTCTTGCATCAGCGAGAAGGCGGCTCATGGCAGCTGCGTGTCAGCAGCTACCGCAAGCTGCGGCTTGCAGCGTCGTGGGTGGCGCAACAGTTGAGCGCTCTCGGCCTTGAAGTCGTGAGCGACACGGTTCCTGGAAGAATGGTTAGGATTATCGCGCTCAGGCGCCGTTAGCAGCCGCGGCCGCGGCGGCGATACGCGCCAGTCCGGCTTCGATGGACCGCTTCACTTCCTCATTGAGTTCCCGCGGGTTCTTGCCGGCGGATTCGATCGGTTCGCCGATGATGACGCGGATCGTGCCCGGCCTTTTCAGGAACCCGCGCCGCGCCCAAAATTTACCGGCGTTGTGCGACAACGGCACTACGCTCTTGCCGGATGCGATGGCGAGCATGGCGCCGCTGACGCCGAACTTGCGCGTCTCGCCTGCGACCACTCGGGTGCCTTCCGGAAAAATAATGACCCACAATCCGTCTCGCAGGCGCGCCTTGCCCTGGTCTATCACCTGGTTGACCGCGCGATGTCCCGCACCGCGGTTGATGGCAATCGGCTGAAGCAGCTTCAAGCCCCAGCCGACAAAGGGAATCCACAGCAATTCGCGCTTCAGCACCCAAACTTGGGGCGGAAAGATGAGGAATTGCGCAACGGTTTCCCAGGCCGATGTGTGATTGCTCATGACCACGTGATTGCCGCTTGGAATGCGCTCCCGGCCTTCCATCACATAATTGAGTCCGCACAGGTGTTCGAGTACCCAGAACAGGATCCGGGCCCAAGTACGGGCGATGGCAAATTGCGTTTGATACGGCAGCCAAAACCCCAGCGCCATAACCCCGCCGAATAGGCACGCCGAAGCCATCATGTAGGTGGTGAAAATTAGCGACCGAAGCAGTTGCACGGGGTGGGTTCAACCCGGCAGGCGCGATAGATCGGCGACACCACCGAGCAGTTGCTGTACGTCGCGCAACAGCGCAAGGCGGTTATTGCGCCGCTCGAGGTTCTCGTCCATCACCATGACTTGCTCGAAAAACAGATCCACCGGTGCTCGCAAGTCCACCAATGCCTTGAGGCTGTCCGCATAGCGGCGTTGTGCGACCGCGTTTTGCACCGCAACGCGCAGATTGCGCAGCACCTGATGTAATTGCCGTTCTGCATCCTCGGTCAATGCCGCTGCATCGACGGCCGCATCGCCGGCGGGCGCCGTCTTCTTCAGAATATTCGCAATACGTTTGTTGATGGCCGCAAGAATACCGGCTTCCGGCACAGCCAAGAACTCCTTCAGTGCCTGTAAGCGCGTGACCGCGTCGAGCGGCGAGCGCGGCCGGTTCGAGAAGACGGCGTCAAGCATTTCGGGGGTGGTGCCTGCTTCCTCCAACAACATGCCGCGCAACCGCTCGGCAATGAAATCGTAAACCTCGTCGGCGACACCCGGCCGCTGCACCGGTTGCGCGCCGGCCGCCTCTTCCAGCAATTCGACCAGATTCAATTCCAATCGTCCCTCGAGCAAGATGCGCAGCAACCCCAACGCGGCGCGTCGCAGACCGAAGGGATCTTTGGCGCCGGTCGGCCTCTGTTCGATAACGAAAATACCGATCAGGGTATCGATCTTGTCGGCTAGCGCCACCGCCTGGCCGATCTTGGTGCTGGGCAGGGAGTCGCCCGCATATCGGGGGCGGTAATGTTCTTCGAGGGCCAGCGCCAATTCGTGAGGCTCGCCCTGGGCTGCCGCGTAGTAACGGCCCATGGTGCCCTGCAACTCCG
>JANYIY010000089.1 GCA_025358615.1 Gammaproteobacteria bacterium
CAGGCGATGTTGACCGATCCTAACAGCCTACTGCGCGATCATATCAGCAAGCAGACCATCACTAATACGACCACCCTGGTCATATCCACCGGCGGGCCACCGCCTGCGGCATTGCTTCCGTTCGGGGGCGGAGTCGATAACATTGCCTTCCTCTTGGGTCAGGCTGCAGCGACTGCGCCGAACGCCCAAACATTACAGATGTTCGCGATTTTCTGGATCGAGACCGTCCAAGAGACCCTCGAGGTGCCGCGCTACAAGGCGGGTGAACCGCCCTTTGCAATCAAAGCCAAACCGAGCATTGCCGGACAGCGGGTGCCGACCTTCTTGGTCAAACCGCCGTTCGATCTGAATGCGCCGCGGAAACTTAAGGTGAGCTTTACACAAATCCAGTATACGCAGACCGTGCTGCTGAACTTCGCGGGGCTGACTTGGCCGCATGTCTCAGTCAATACGCTCGTGCCCGCGGATGACATTGTAGTTCCGCCCTCTGCATGGACCTGAGAGGCGTTTCGATTTGGCGTTGAGCGCAATATTGGATGGTGCCTATCAACTCGCGGACCAGCGCTATTGGAATTGGGCGAAATTGGCCGCAACTTGCGTTGCAGTCATTCTCGCCATCTGTGCCTTCGTACTTCAGGTCATCGCGCTGAACGCGACGCGACCATCGTGAAATCCGCTGATATGCTCAACCGCTGCAGCTGGCCCGTTTCATCCGGTCACGAACGTGTGCTGAGGGGCACTTTTGCAGCGATGCTGTTTGTGTCGTCCATCGGAACCGGGCTTAGCGCCGAGCGACCAGAGTGGGCTTTCTTCGTACCATCCACCGGAATCCCTAACCCAAAGGCACTTCCTGCAGCGAAGTATGGGGCTCATTGGAGCGCGCCAGGCAGCGGAAAATCCTATACACCCGCCCAATTGCAGGACCCGCTTCGCCCACCCGATTGGTACCCGGACGAGCATCCGCAAATGCCGGAGATCGTGGCACGTGGCTCGCGTGTGGCGCCGGATAGCCCGCCGGCTTTGCCCTGCGCTCTCTGCCATCTTCCGAATGGCGCTGGACACGTCGAATCAGCGATGCTCGCTGGACTTTCCGCTTCGTACATTGTGCAGCAGTTTGCAGAGTTTCGAAGTGGCGCGAGACTCGTTCTGGTCGGTAACTCAGACACTATTAGGTTTCTCACGTCCTTGAAGAAGAGATACACCGACGATCAGGTACTGGCCGCCGCCGAATATTTTTCGTCGCTGAAACCACGCCCCTGGATTCGGGTCGTCGAGACTACAACCGTGCGAAAGTCGATCGTAGATTCTGAAACATTGATGAGAAGCGCGCTCTCCGATCGCAGCACGGAGAACCTAGGAGATCGCATCGTCGAATTGCCTGAGAGCACTTTAGGGCTTCTCTATCGTGATTCCCACGCAGGATTCATAGCCTATGTACCGCGCGGCAGCGTGGCCGCCGGCGAGAAATTAGTCACGGCAGTGGCTGCAGGCCGCTCGGCTTCCTGCGCCAGCTGTCATGGCGCCAGATTGACTGGCTTCAGCGACATTCCTCCCATTGCGGGTCGCCCGCCAAGCTACTTGGTGCGTCAGCTTTGGGCCTTTCACAGCGGCGAACGTCGCGGGACGGCGGCGGCCGTCATGCAGGCAGAGACATCAAAATTGACGCGCACTGAGATGTTGGCGATCGCCGCCTACGTCGCGTCGCGCCCCCCTGATTGAAGCGATAGCCATTGCACGGAATGGCAGCTTCGAAGCTCGCCGATCCACTGTCGCTCCGATCATTGAGGCTCTCTGCACCACTTCAATTTTACCGTCAAGTCAGCCGTCAAAACATGTTGCTTGGCCGCGATAGATGGTGAATGACGTCGAAGCATTCAGCCGGGGAATACAGCGGTGTGGGTTGGATGGCGAAGGACGGCGATAGATCCCTTCCGGCCGCAGGCAACAGTTGCTCATGAAGGCTGGATCACTCGCGTTAGGTCGATTGCCAGTCTGGCCGATTCCTGCTCAAAGCCTTCCCAGATCGCCGTGAACCGGACGTCCGCCGAAAAGGGTCAGCAGAACCTTGGACTTGTCGATCTCGCGGGCCGGAATCGCAAACAGGTTGTGATCGAGCACGATGAGGTCCGCATACTTGCCCACCTCGATCGAGCCTGTCGTCTTCTCTAGACGATTCGTATAGGCGGCGTTGATGGTGAAGGCGGCCAGGGCCTCCGGAAGATTGATGCGCTCGCCGGGCAGGAACGGCGTTTGCGTCTCTCCCCCTGGCCCCATGCGCGTGACCGCGACCTGGATCTCCTCCAGCGGATTCGCGCTCGAGACGTACCAGTCGCTGCCGAATGCCACGACCGCGCCGCTGCGGTAGATGGTGCCGATCGGGTATAGGCGCGCAGCGCGCTCCGGACCCAGGAACGGGATGGTGAGATTGGTGATGTACTCATCCGCGTATGCCCACAGAGGCTGGAAGTTCGCGATGACGCCAAGCTCGCGGAAGCGCGGTACGTCCGCAGGATCGATCAGCTCGAGATGCGCGATGTGATCGCGATGTCCGAGATCCCCGTTACGGCGCCTGGCTGCCTCGATGGCATCCAACGATTCGCGCACGGCGCCGTCCCCGATCGCGTGGAAATGCACCTGGAAGCCCGCAGCGTCGAGGCGCGTCACGGCTTCCTTGAGGAGTTCCGGATCGACCATGGGAATCCCGCGCACGTTGCCGGGCTTTTTGAGGTAGGGCTGCAAGAGCACGGCGGTGTAGTTCTCCAGCACCCCGTCCTGCATGATCTTGACCGTGCCCGGATCAACCAAAGGCGAAGCGTAATCGGCGCGCAACCGCTTGATCCTGTCGATCTGCTCCAGGCCCTGCGTGTGCTCCCACCAGATTGCAGCGACCACCCGCATGGTCAGCTCATGGCGACGCTCGAGCGCACGATAGGTCTTCAGGTCGTCCTCGTAAACTTGGGCATCCTGCATGGCGGTGAGGCCATAGCTATTGAGCAGCTTCAGCGCATAGGTCAACGCGGCCTCACGCTCTGTCGCGGTCGGCGGCGGCACGACCGCGGCCACCCGACCGCCGCCGAATACACCGCAGCGATCCAGAAGTACGCGCAGGCGCATCCGGGCAACGGCTGGATCACCGGCGGCGGCTGGCTGATGTCGGCGTTCGGCCCCGGCGCTCGAGCCCGGCGCCAGCTCATCGACGCCGTGG